>JABICL010000035.1 GCA_018652265.1 Candidatus Peribacteria bacterium | reverse complement strand
GAAGTTGCGTGGGCAGTTAATTTGATCAATCATAGACCACGAAAAAGACTAGGCTATCGAACTCCTCATCAAGTATTTCATGAAATCAAGGAGTGTTGCACTTCGGGGTAGAATCTAGGCTGACCCCATTTATTTTTTTGGAAATGTGGTGTGGTTATATTTTATTTCAAAATTATTTTTACTAACCAGTTACAGAATCCAAGAATGACACTCATTGTGAGCCATCCGATTATTCCACCATCTATAGCTAAACTAATCCCTTCTACTGCAAGAGCATCCACAAACCATACTGCGAACCACATAGTTATTACATTCACGAGTACAAAAGCAATAATCCATGCAAAAAATTTAATAGGCAGTGATATAACACGCAGTATCGGTGCAACTATCCAGTTTACAAAAGCAAAAACAATACCGACTAAAACTATCGCCTTAGTTCCACCCTCTAACAAAAAGAAGCTTCCAAAATAGTTCAAAAAGAAAATTACCAATCCTATATTTAATACAAGACGTACAATAATTCGGATTATGTGATGAGTGTGTTTTTCGGAAGACATAAAAGTCAGAGTTAGAAATAAACAAATCGACGTCATTATACCGCACTTGGAATCAAGTGATTAGTGGGTAGTTGGTAGTGAGTAGTGAGTAAAGCAAAAATCGTCCTACAAACTACAAACTACTCACTACAAACTCATTTAAGTACTGCATCGAGCAACTTCTTCACCTCAGCTTTTCCTATCTCCCTCCACTCTCCTTCCGTCAGCTTATTATCTTTCACAGTAACTATTCTGACCCTTTTTAGCTCTTTTACTGGATGTCCTACTTTTTGGCACATGCGTCTTATCTGTCTATTGCGCCCTTCTGTAAGAGTTATAGAAAACGTGCGACCAGAAAGTCTGCGCACTTTTGCAGGCTTTGTTTTCTTTCCTAGTATTATCATTCCAGAACTTAGTTTTTTAAGTACACCATCTGTAACAGGCTTCTCTGTCTTCACTTCATATTCTTTTTCGTGATAAAACTTAGGATGAGTAAGCCTATAAGCAAGCACTCCATCATTTGTAAGTATTAATAGTCCTGAACTATCTTTGTCTAATCGTCCAACTGGGAAAATTCCTTTTAAACTTTTTGGTACTACACTTCTTATTTCTACTCCCACAGCTTTATTTAAAAGATAATATTTCATCTCCGCTCTATCCTCTACAACCTTTCCATCAACTTCTATTTTATCTATATCAGGATCTGCTTTGTCACCTAATTTTATAACTTTTCCATTCACTTTCACCAATCCTTTTTCTATATATTCTTCTGCCTTTCTGCGAGAGCAAATAGAACGAGCCGATAGTATTTTTTGTAATCTTTCTTTCATCTAGATATAGCAATTTCTATAAGAGCAAAAACTAAGTATATAAGAACAGCAATCCACCAATTCAAAATATGTAACAAATGTAGAAGTATCACAAAACAAGTAGCAATAGATATGAATGCGCCCTGCCTCATGGAAGAGCTAATTATTCTACGGAACTTCCCTGAATGTCCTTTGTGAAGCAAATGCTTATTTATAAAAACTTGTACAAGAGATATAGATAATGCAAAAAATGAGGATATGGAAATTATCAAACTAAGAAAGAAAAACGGTAAAGCAAACTCAGAAGAAGTAAGTGGGCTAACGCGGAATATAACAACAACAAGGGATGAAATCCCGAGCAAAAAAGCAGTTGCTATACCTATAAGGACACTATACATAGACTAAATTGTATTATTTAAGTAAGAACTCTCCAAGCTTTCTAAAATCTTCGAATAATGCACCTCTAAGTCCCCCATTGTGCAAAGCTGCAGCAGGATGATATATAGGAAACAAAGCAAGATCATCATTTATTTTTTGTGGCTCTCCATGCACTTTTGATATGGATAGCTTTGGAAAAAATTCATTTAAGGAATGTTTTCCAAGTGTAGCTATTACCTTTGGCTTTATAATTGCAAGCTCCATTTTTACCCATGGAAGACATGCTACCTTTTCTTCTGGCAAAGGATCTCTATTTCCTGGCGGTCTATATTTCACAATATTTGTTATATAAACATCTTCACGCTTGAATCCTATGGAATCAAGTAGCTCATCTAGAAATTTACCTGCAGGACCTACAAAAGGCCTGCCTTGCTCATCCTCTTTTTGCCCTGGAGCTTCACCTATAAACACCACTTTAGATTTTGGATTTCCTTCCCCCAAAACCGGATTAGAATTTTTTGCAAGATCACAACCTTTCCAGTTTTTAAGCTCCTCTGCCAATTTTTCTATAGTTAAACTCATACGGCTTCGCGTTTAAAAAAGTACTTCATAGTCATGGCTAATTATAGGGCAAAAAACTAGCAAGCGCGCAGGCTATTTTTACTAAGAAATCATTCTTGGGTACCAATATATGATCAATCCTATGTTGATTTCGTCGCATATACCGCCTTAAGCGCGCGAGCGGAATATTATGATGAAGTAAATTCTTCTGTAAATTCTTTTAGAGAAATAGCTTCTTTCTTCAGAAGAATTTTTGCAAGCTTATCTAATTTTTCTCTATTTTTTTCTAGCATCTTTTTGGCTCTCTCTAGCTGAGATCCAATAGTCTTTCTAATAAATTCATCTATAGTATTTGCAGTTTCTTCCGAATAATTCCTATTCATACTAGGATCGACTCCAGAAAATATAGTCCCCTCTTTTTCTCCATATACCACAGCTCCCAGATTATCTGGGCCCATTCCATATTTAGTGGCCATATCTCTAACAATTTGTGACGCACGTTCCAAGTCGTTACTTGCTCCAGTTGTAGTTTCATCAAAAATCAATTCTTCTGCAGCACGACCTCCGAGGAGACTACATACTTCGTCTATAAACTTGCTTTTGCTTGTTGTGTAATTATCTTCTTCTGGTAAAAACCATGTAACCCCTAAAGTTCCACCACGTGAAACTATAGAAATTTTATGCAAAGGATCTGAATGCTTGCACATATGTCCGACTATCGCATGCCCAAGTTCATGATAGGCAGTTATCTTTTTTTCATGATCAGTTAGCTTCCTACTTTTTCTTTCTGGACCAATTGTTACCTTCTCTACAGCATCTACAACATCTTTTTGTCTTATGGCTTTTCCACCTCTTCTTGCAGCTATAATTGCTGATTCATTCATTATATTTTCCAGATCTGCGCCAGTAAGTCCAACTGTCTGCTTGGCAACATCTCCCAATTTAATTCCACGAGCTAGCTTCTTATTCTTCGAGTGCACTTCTAATATTTGTTCACGAGCTTTCAAATCTGGTTTATCTATAAATATGCGACGATCAAAACGTCCTGGACGAAGCAATGCTTTATCTAAAACATCAGGCCTATTAGTTGCAGCCATTACTACTATATTGGCCTTGTTATCGAAACCATCCATCTCAGTAAGAATCTGATTTAGTGTCTGCTCTCGTTCATCATGCCCTCCGCCAAATCCTGCTCCACCTCTTTGTCTTCCTACTGCATCAATTTCATCTATAAAAATAATACAAGGAGAATTTCTTTTTGCCCTATTAAATAAGTCTCTAACTCGTGAAGCACCAACTCCTACAAACATTTCTACAAATTCAGATCCAGATATAGAGAAAAATGGAACTTTCGCTTCGCCTGCAACAGCACGAGCAAGCAATGTTTTTCCAGTTCCAGGAGCGCCTACCAAAAGAACTCCCTTAGGAATTTTTGCCCCTATATCTGCATATTTCTTTGGATGTTTTAGAAAATCTACAACTTCTACTAGTTCTTCTTTTCCTTCATCACATCCTGCCACATTATCAAATTTTGTTTTTACGCTTTGAGCATCTGCAATCCTAGCTTTTGATTTTCCAAAACCAAGAGCTGTGTTTTGCGATTTTGCAATTGATCTAAATAACCAGAAAAGCCCTCCTATTATAAGTACAAAGAAAAGCAAATCAGGAAGTATTGCTATAAATAGATTGGCAGCTTCTGTGTTTTGCACATTTACGATAGTTGGATTTTCTGGATCATTCCATCCAAGATTGGATACTGTCTCTAGTCCTTCCTTATAAGACTTTATAAATGTTCCATCCTTCTTTTTTACAAAAACTTCATTGTCTTTGATAATAATGCTTTCATATTCCTCTTCGGAATAACCTCTTGTTATATCACTTATAGGCACTTCTTCTGCATTCTTATAATTAGAGTCCTCCAGAAGAGATGGCTCTGAAATATAATAAATAGAGCTAATTAACAAAAATCCTACTAATAGGAATGTAAAAAATGAGTTATTGTTTCGTTTTGGCTTTCTGCGAGGAGTCATATTCGGATTATAGCTCAAACAAGGTGCTTCGACACACTCTTCGACAGATAAGAACTGAAGGTCGCTTGTCGCGCTACGCGCTCCTCACTCCTCTTCCAGTTCTTATCTGCTCAGAGTGGCTCAGCATGACATTAAAAATTGTTTTAAAATTTAAAATTCCCTCATGGGCTGTATCCCAACGCTTCCGCCTCTTCCTTGCTCCTAAAGAAAAGTAATTCTGACTTTAAGGATTTCCATCTGCTTGACGCAACTGGATAATATTTTCTACCTCTTTTACTAGCAACAAATTTAGTATTTCTAGGCACCTTTATATCCACAATATTCACCAAAAACTTAGATGCAGGAATAGAAAATGATCTGTCTTTACTCGGAATTATTGCTTCATCCTTGATTATTAACCTCGCACCAGTGCCAACAATTCCCACTATACTCCCTCGATTTATCTCATTTATATGAACTATAGGAGCTCTTCTACTTATATTGCGATCAATAACACGTATATCACTTGGAGCTGAAACACTTTCAATTTGAGATATAAATGAGGCCATCAAATAACCAAGAGAAATGGCAAGAAACGTCCAAGCCACTGCATTTGTATAAGACAAAAATTTAGACACAGGACGTGAAGTAAAGTGGACACTTGGATGAAAGTCAACAGGATATGCTTCGACACGCACTTCGTCTCGCAGAACTTAAGCATCGCGACTTTTGTCGCTCAGCTTCAAGTTCAGCTCGCTCAGTACGCCCTTCGACAAGCTCAGGATGACAAAAGCATGACATACAGGTAGCAAGCGTGCAGGTGGTATTTTGCGTAAGAAATCATTCTTGGGTACCAATATATTATCAATCCCATGTTGATTTCGTCGCATATACCACCTTAAGCACGCGAGCGGAGATCTTTGGATTTCTTTTCACTTTTAACTTTTCTAAGGCTGCTGTATCCTCAGATCAACGTTATGTCCTCATATTGTGCACTCCTCGGCCACCAGCCACATATTTCTTTAGCAGAACTGAATGTGTTACTACCAGATATGAAGATTGATAAATTATGGAGTCAGCAAATAATTACATTCACTTCAAAAACTGAAATAGATTCAGATTGGCTTAGAAATGCAGGAGGAACAGTACTTATTGCAAAAGAGATTTCTTCGAACAAAAAAACCAAAGAATTAGAGTCCATAGTGCCACAGATGCTCTACAAAGAGCTAAAAGATACAAAAAGGAAAGCTACATTTAGCTTTAGATGTTTTGGAATTCCTAGAAGCAAGATCCGGTCTCTGTACAAAGACTGTAAGCAATTCTTAAAAGAAAAGAGTATGCCATCTAGATATATAGGAAATGATAGGAATCCTGCTAAGCCAGGAACTCTCATGCTTAGAGGTATTCCAGGTGCAGATGCATGTGAATTACTGCTTATAAATGATATTCCTAATAAGAAAAAGAAGAGCAAAAGCACAAAAGATGATATATGGATAGGCAAGACATGCGCTGTACAAGATATAAAAGAATACTCAGAAAGGGACGTCAACAAACCATTTAGAGATACAAATGTAGGATTACTTCCTCCAAAACTTGCTCAGATTATGATCAATCTGTCGCAAATGTTAACTGGCAAGGAAACAAAAGGCTTAACAATATGGGATCCATTTTGTGGCTCTGGTGTAATAGCGCTGGAAACACTTATAAAAAAATCAAACATACTGGCCTCAGACAAATCCATAAAAGCAGTTAATGGATGTACAGAGAATATAAAATGGCTAAGAAAAAAAGATAAAACACCCAAAGCAATCACATCTGAAATTTGGAAACAAGATGCATTGAAAAGTTGTGAATTACCAAAGATTCCAGATTGCATCGTTACGGAAACCACGCTCGGTCCCCCACTCAAAAAAACCCCAACAAAAAGAGAGGTTGCAACACTTATAAGAGAAGCAGAAAAAATAGAAGTAGGATTCTTCGAGAACATGAAAGAAATGCTTCCGGATACTCCTATTATCTGTTGCTTCCCCGTGTATATAACTCGTGATGGAGAAAAAAACTTCTTACCAAAAGCAATCCAGAAAATTCAGAAGCTTGGATACAGAATCACATGTGTAAGCAATAAGTATATAAAAGCTACTTCGAGGCATTCTCTCCTATATCTGAGAAATGATCAGCATGTAGGAAGGGAAATACTTTGTTTTTTACCTCCTGGGAGCAAAGCAAGTGGGAAGAAAAATTAGTGTTAGGTATTGTACGTATTTTAGGTATTTTAAGTATTTTAGGCAGGATTTATTTTTTCGCATTAAGTATGTACCTACCTTACCTACAATACCTACTGTACATAAAGTACCTAAAGCCCATCCTCTTTACTAAACAAACATTTATGCTCCGTAGAATCTGCTAAATCCTCCGACAAGTAAACTTGTCATATTAAATAGAATAGAAAACATTTACGTAAACTAAAATTGTCATTTTTTTGATGAAAAGCTTATAAGAAAAAGGAAATTCAGCAAAAGTATATTTAAAACACAAACATACTGCATTGGGGAAGTCTAGTAGCTTTGAGCGATATATGGTCCTGCATTATAATAACTAGATTATTTCGCGCGCGAACATAATAAACAAAAACACACACTAAATGCGACCAAGCAAATCTCACCGCCGGTATCTACGCGATCAACGCCAAGAGTATGCAAGCTTATGTGCTGCAGCTGATGTGAATCCAAATACAGATTTGCAGGATAGTGTGAAAAGGTCATTTGCCTCATTAATCCTTGGAATAGTCATCGCAACAAATGTCTTTATGCCTTCTATTGCGATAGCAGAAGATGCTGAGACATTCGAAGCTGGAGGAGATTTTGCTGAGGAAGTTGTGGAAGAAAATCTAGAATCCGCAGATGATTCGCCTACTTCCGATACCGATGACACTTCTACTTCAACTGAATTAACAGAAGGCGAAGAAGTAGCTGAAGATGTAGAGGCAGAAGAAAATACAGAAGACGTAGATGCTGTAGACGATTTAGAAGTTACAGATGACGTAGAGGAAGATGCAATCGAAGGAACAGAAATTTCTGGAAGAATCTTCAAAGACAGAAACGCAAACGGAACTAGAGATCCTGGTGAAGAATCTTTCGAAGACATAAATGTAAAATTATCTGGAAAGACTCTAAGTGGCGAAACAGTAATCAAAAAAATTGGTGCAGAGTCAGACGGTACATACTTGTTCGAAAGTGTGCAGCCATCAGTAGAAGATAATTTAATTGCATACTGGAAGTTTGATGATGCAAAAAACATAGGAAAGAACTCTCATGGTAAAAACTTCCTAACTATCACAAACACACAACTATCCGAAGATACACCAGAAGTAACATTCGAAAATTCAAAAAGTTTAGAAATAAATTCCGAAACAGAAGGATTGCTAGTAGATCATGATGAATCACTAGATATTGGAACTGGCAGCTTATCTATGTCTCTATGGGTAAAATCAGGATCAGGATCTGCTACAGGTACTCTGATTAAAAAAATAGATGATCTAGGAAATGGATTTTCCATAACTGCCACAGAAAATTCTGTCAATTGTGAATTCAAAGCACAAAGCATAGAAGCCGAAAAAATAGCTTCCCCTATTTCAGTAATTGTAAAACTTGTAGGATCTCTCATTAGCGAACCAGAGGCAGAGATTGTAGAAGAAGAGGCTGTAGAAGAAGAGGCTGTAGAAGAAGAGGCTGTAGAAGAAGCTGTGGAGGAAGCTGTGGAGGAAGAAGTATTAGAGGAAGTTGTAGATGTTGTAGAGGAAGAAGCTGTGGAGGAAGAGGTATTAGAGGAGGTTGTAGAAGAAGCCGAGGAAACTGTAGAAGAAGAGACTGTAGAAGTTATAGAAGAAGAAATCGAGGAAGTAGAAGAAGATGAAGAATCAGAATCCGATGAAGGCCAAATAGAACAAGCAATAGAAGCAGCAGAAGAGGAAATAAAGCAACAGAAAACTGTAATCTACACATCCAGCCTAGATGCAGAAATAAAGAAAGAAGAATGGAATCAAGTAAGCTGTACATTTAGCGATGCAGGAGATCACAGATTGTACGTAAATGGAAAACTAATAGATCAAAATGATTTACCAAGCCTATCCGGCAAATTAGACACCAATTCCTCTCTAATACTAGGACAGGGCAACGAATCAGAAAATGTAGACCTAAAGCTAGATGATGTAAGACTAATGAGTAGGACTATTTCTGAATATGAAGCCCTTTCTATTGCAAATGGCAATCTAGGTATTGGATACGAAATACAAGTAGATACAAATTCTCTTCCAACACATCATGCATTCACAACAGAAAACTCATTTAGAATTCTAGTACAAGAAGAGACAGAAAATATAGAACTCCCATTAGTAGGGATAGAAAATCTAGAAGAAACACTCGGATACGGCGAGATAGAAGGAAGCGTATTCATAGGTAGTGGATCTGACATTGTTTCAAGTAAATGGTTAGAAAGAAGGCTTGGAGCAGATCAAATAGAATTTGAACCAGTTGGCATAGAAAATGCCGAAGTATCTATTATTGGACTGGATGCACGCGGTAATGAATTCACAAAATCTGTAAAAACAGATTCAGATGGCAATTACAAAATTATAGATGTCCCCTCTTCTTCTGGAGCTTACACATTAGAAGTAACAAATGGCATACGTGAAAATCTAAGACTTGTAACTGAAATTCTTGTAGAGCTAGATATTTCAAAAGGAGACACTATATCTGATATCGATTTTGAATTTTCTGAAGAGCTCACACCTCTAACTGTTGAGGTATACAGAGACATAGAAGAAAATGGAGAATTTGATATTACAGATAGTCCAGTTGCAGGATCCATAATAGAAGTAGAAGGACCAGTAGGATCTGTACAAAGAGTAGAAAGAAACGGAACTACTACATTTAACCTAAGATCCGGCAAATATGCAGTTACTATATCTGGATCTACTCTACCAAATGGATACTATCTAACTGGATCCGGATCACAGGAAATCACACTTAATGATGATAATGAGAATTTTGTAGTTTCATTTGGCATAAACAGAAGCAAAGACTGTAAATCAGGATTTTGTACAACAGGAACAATTTGGAACGATTCCAATGGAGATGGAAAAATTCAATCAGATGAAGATGGTGCACAAGATATAGATGTAATTCTAGAATCCGAAGACATATCTAAAACTGCAATTACTAACGGATCAGGAAGATATGCAATTAGCCTTTCATTATTTGAACATATACCAAGCGCTTTCTCAGAAGATTTATCTACAGAAAACATTACCTCTCTCGCAACTATAGATATCGATGGAGATGGAGACCTAGATATAATCACCGGAAAAGACGGCGAAAGAAATCAAGTTATTGAAAACCTAAAATATGAATCAGATAAAGAAACAAATAATTTGTTTGAACTTTTGGGACACAGATTCAATTCTGGTCCTATAGGCTCAGACAAAAATTACACAAGTGCAGTACATACATTTGACTATAATGCAGATGGGAATCTAGATGTACTTGTAGGAAATCGTGGACAAGTAAATGAGCTATACGAAAACTTAGGAAGTGGAGAATTTGAGCTTACAGAAGAGGTATTTAGTAGAGGAGAAGAAGAAATTGGAAGACACACAGCAGGATTTCTTACTGTGAATTTAACCGGACACAAAGAGGATGATGTCTTGGTACTAAATAATTTGAAATCTGCAAATGAATTATATGAAAACAGAAGAGGAGGAACATTTTCTTATATTGGCGAGCTATTTAATGGATCCAGCTACATAAGTTCAGCAGGAAGCTCAGTATTTAGATCAACTACAGATGCAATAGTTTTACAGTCAGATACAGATGAAGATTTTGATCATATAGTTGTAGCAAATGACAACTCTGAGCCAAATGAACTATATGAATTGACTAATGCAGGTGAAATAAGATATGTAGGAGACACATTTAATGATGGCCTAGCTGGAACAAACGATAGATCTACAAAGGCGCTCCTTGCTATAGATATAGATAATGATGGAGACGAAGATTTGATTGTATGTAATGGAGAAAGAACTGATGCAGGATATGGCGAAAGAAGTTCAGAAAAAGACGGTAATGAAATGGCAAATGAATTATATGAAAATCACGGAGATGGAATATTTTCATATATAGGAGAAAGATTTAATGGAGGATTTGCAGGTAACACTTTTGCAGATACAAAAAGAATATTAAAAATAGACATAGATAGCGATAATGATGCAGATATAATCATAATAAATATTGATGCTGCATCTGAAATGTACAGAAATGATGGATATGGAACATTTACCCATCTTGGGGATCCATTTGCAGCTGTATTTTCAGAAGAAAAAGAAGTTTCAATCATTGATGCTTTAACAATAGATATAGATGACGATGAAACAGAAGATATCGTCATCGCACATTCAAATGGATATGAACTCTTCAAGATTAAGAAATATGAAGATAATTCATTTGATGTATATCCAGATAAAAAGTCGCTTCCTGCAGATATTAGCTTCACTACAGAAGAATCTTATGAAGTATCTTCAGAAAAAGCAGGAAATGATATGAATTTTGGATTCACATTTTCTCCAGCAACTCTGGAAGGATTTGTATTTGACGACTTAAATGTAGATGGGTTTGTAGATGAAGGAGAACCTGGAATACCAAATATAAATGTAACAGTAGAAGGAGATTCTCTATTTGGTAAAACAATCTCTAGAAGCATGGTCACAAATGAAAATGGTGAATATAAATTTGATAATCTACCTCCATCAAAGAGAAATGCAGGATATTCAATATTTATCGATATAGAAGAAACTGGACTTTTACCTACAATTCGCGAAAGAAGCACAGTATCTGTACTTACTGG
This sequence comes from Candidatus Peribacteria bacterium, assembly GCA_018652265.1. GTDB lineage: Bacteria > Patescibacteriota > Gracilibacteria > Peribacterales > Peribacteraceae > JABICL01. The sequence continues at coordinate 3,814 of JABICL010000035.1, read as the reverse complement.
AGGTGTAATTCTTACAAAAGATTTCTGTCTTTCAGAGCCTGTAGTATTACACGGATCTGTATATGAATATGATGCAAATGGACTTGTTGGAGTAGATCTAAATCTAAAAGGAACATCTGTAGTAGGAGATCCTATAAACAGAAATAGAACTACAACTAGCACTGGTCTATTCTTATTTGAGAATTTACCTATTCCAAGAGGAAGCTATACATTGTCTCTAAATGAAGAAACAGTAAATGATAAACTCACTACAAGAGACACTCTTGCAAGATTCATCGAATTCTCAAGTGGCGGAGATACAGTGGAAGAAGATTTTGAATTTATAAGTGCAAGTAAGATAGGAGGAAAAGCGCGAGTGTTAGGTACTTTAAGTAATTTAGGTAATTTAAGTAATTTAGGTGATGAAAATGCAGCAGAAGACTCACCTAAAGTACCTAATGTACATAACGTACCTTCGGTACCCGATCCTGGTCTACAACTTACTTTAACGGGCACCAATATATACGAAGAAGAAATAAACAGATCACTTACCACAGATACTATCTGGGGATCTTATGCATTTATCAGATTACTTCCATCAGCCGATGGCTACACACTACGAGTAGATCCAGAATCCATCCCAGAGGGATACGAAATGGAGCAAACAGAATGGTTACTTGTTATAAACAAAGGAGGAATGGAAATTGATCTAGATCTGGAGATAGTACCGGAGGGTACTTTGGAAGAAGAAGTTGTTGAAGAAGAAATAGAAGAAGAAATCGAGGATTTGGAAGAAGATATTCTTGAAGAAGAAATCGAGGATTTGGAAGAAGAAATAGAAGAAGAAATCGAGGATTTGGAAGAAGATATTCTTGAAGAAGAAATAGAAGAAGAGACTGTAGAAGATGTAGAAATTGTAGAAGAAGTAGTTGTAGAAGAAGTCACAATAACTACTACTGCGACAGAACTTACTCTCGAACTTTCAGAAGATGTATCACAAAACAAAGGAGAGGCAGTGTTTAAACTGCTAGATGCGGAAATACAGGGAAAGAAGAAAGGAGAAGAGCTTACCGAAGAAGAAGCTATAGGAGTAATGATAGATGCTATTACTTCAGAAGAAGAAATAGAAGAAATCATTCTACAAGAGAAAGTAAAAGATGCCTTGAAAGCCGCTCAGGAAGAAATAGTAGAAGAAATCATGGCAGACGCAGAAAGTGAAGATCAAATAAGAGATTCAGCTTCCGGCTTACTTCCATCATTCTTCGTAAGAGAAGAAACAGTTAAAAATAAGATTAGAGAAGCTTTGCAGAATGAAGATTTGCAGGAAGAAATTGTAGAACTTATAAAGGAAGATAAAGAAATAAAAGAATCTACAGAAGAAATAATCTCAAACAAAGAAAAGAGTGAAATTATTAAGGAATCTGTAGCAGAAATAGTAAATGGAGAAAATATAGAAGAAGCAGTAGCAGAAATCATAGAAACAACACTTGAAATTGCAGAAACTGTAAATCTAGAAGAAATAGTAAAAGAAGCTATAAAAGAAGATATTGAGACAAAGGCAGCGATAACAGATGCAGCTTCTAAAGATACAGAAGTAGCAGAAGAGGATGAAGTTGTACTAGAAACGATCTCCGTAAAAATAACTAAAGGTGGAGTAGAAATTCCTATAGACCCAGCTCAAATCAAATTCCGTGCAGGATCTATTGTACTTTCTATAGAACCTGTAAGAAGATTTGCACCAGGTAAATACAACATTGAACTCACAGTTACAAATCCTCTTACAGAAGAAGTTCAAACATTCACACAAGACTTCCTATGGGGAGTTTTGGCTATGAATGCAGATAAAGATGTATACAAAGTAGGAGAAACTTCAGAAATTCACTTCGGAGTACTGGATGATGAGGGGAAGATTGTTTGTAATGCCGATCTGGAGTTAGAAATTGCTCACGCAACAAGTGGGCAGTGGGTAGTGGGTAGTGGGCAGTTTTCCACCTCAGACAACTCGATAGAAACAACTGGTACTTGTGGCAAAAAAGAAACTGGCCTAATCGATCCAGATTACAAGACAACTTACAAATTCACACAAACAGGTACCTACACACTTCATCTGACTGCAAATACTTATAACGGAGAAAGGGAGATGACGACTGAGATAGAAGTTATTGGAGAAGGTATATTAGGTACTTTAAGTAAGTTAGGTAATTTAGGTAGCTCAAACAATGAAAACGTACCTAAGATACCTAATGTACCTACTGTACCTAACGTACCATTCATAATCTCCAGAACTGCTGCCACCCGTCTCTGGCCAGTAGGCGCAAGTCCAATGACATTGGAAGTAGAATTTCTAGAAGACTTTGATGGTGATATTACTGAAACTGTACCGGCTGATTTTATAATTAGCGATATCGAGCCAGCGATCAGCGATCAGCGATCAGCGATCAGCAACTTAGAACAAAACTTAAACTGGAGCGGATCATGGAAAGCAGGAGAAACTGCAACATTCTCATACGAATACGATGCACCAAACATTTCTCCTGAATTCTATCTAATCGGACCAATTGTAATCAGTGATGAACAATCACAAGTTATTGCAAGCGAACAACGCGCATGGCAAATCGCAAATGATGATCTATCTAGCCCACCAACTGCCTCCCCTATCATCTACTACGATGCAGAAGATATAAACGGAGATGGCACACCAAACGTAGGTGATATATGTGCACAAAGCACAACAACATGGACAGATATATCTTCATCTAGTAATAACAGCACCCTCACAAACTTCCCAACTACATGTGACGGAGATGCTAAGTGGGATGGAGATGGCACAGTGTCTGATCCATACAGATTAGAATTTGGAGGATCAAATGATTACACAACAACAGCATCGGCCGTGGAGGATCCACGCACATTCGAGGTTTGGTTCAAAACAGATACTATAGATGGAAATAACAGAGGAATATATTCACTTAGTTCTAATAACTATGCATATGTTAAAAATGGTAACTTGTATGTAAATTACAATAGCTCTCCTGTAGATTCTGTAGGAGTGGTTACAGACAAATGGTATCACCTTGTAGTATCTAATGATGAAAGTACAACTAGGTATTATTTAGATGGAACACAGTTTGCTACACAATCAATTGCTGGAGAAACATCTGATGGAGTATATTATTTGGGTTACTACAGTAGTCAATACTTAGATGGTGCTATAGGACTATTTAGAATATATAATGAAACCTTAACAACAAATGAGGTTAGATACTTATATGAGAAAAATCGTACAAGATTTTATTCTCCAGAATCCAGCACTGTACCAAAAATAACAAGAGTACTGCCATCTGTTTCTGATATGAATGGAAATAATCCTGTAGAAATACAAGGATGGAATTTTGGAGATGTGAGCAGTGTTACGGTAGGAGGTTCTGCTGCATCTATAATATCTACAAGTACAGGATTTGTACTGGTTACTACTCCAGCAGCAGAGTCTGCATCTACTGGATCTGGAGAATTTGCAAACGTTGTAGTTACAAATGCCGCTGGCTCTCACACAGCGACAAACTCGTACATGTACACTGCAACTGCAACTGGAGATACTATCCTTTGGCTTGATGCTGCAAATATAACAGGAACAGGAGCTAAGGGAGGTGACATTACAGCTAATGAATGGACAGGAGTTACAGGAGGGCCTTCTGCTTCACTTAATAATTTCACTCTTCCAGGTGATGGAAGTTCTGGATGGGATGGCAATGGAACCGCATCTGATCCATATAGATTGGAATTTGATGGAAGTAATGATTATGCAATTACAGGTACCATAGAAGATCCTAGAAGT
>JABICL010000033.1 GCA_018652265.1 Candidatus Peribacteria bacterium | reverse complement strand
CTTCGAATGCTTCTGCTTCAATTACGCCAAGTGCATCAAACGGTGCGCCCATTGTTTCTGATGTTACGGTTTCTGGGCTTCTATTAATCATTACGCATGCAGCGACTACGTTTCCATCAGCTTTTTCTGTGACTTGGATTGTTTTTTTAATTGATCCACCTGTGTTTGTAATGTCCTCTACTACTAAAATGTTTTTACCTGCTACAAGTTTGTCATAGCCTCTTTTTAATACGAGGGTTCCTTCTAAATCTTTTTCTGCATAAGCACCGAGAATTTCTTTGTTTTTTATCTTAGATAAATGATGCGCTGTCCATTGAGAGAGAATAATGCCGCCAAGTGCAGGAGCAACTACGATATCTATATCTTTATCCTTATATTTCTCTGCAAACATCTTTCCAACCTCAGAAGCTAGTTCTGTGTGTGGATAAAGTGCGTCTTTGTTCAAATACACGCTTCCATGTTTGCCGGAAGTGTAGACGATATGGTCATTTTCTATGATTGCATTTGCCTTTTTAAAGAGATCCTTTATATCAGTCATGGTACGATCACTATATGATAATTCCGAAAGAAAAAGAACAGAAACTTAGAGAACTCCTAAAGGTTTTTCTAGAGGAGAATAAAAAGGTGAATTTGTCGGCGTATAGAGAGGAGCAGCAGTGTTGGGTGGGGAATATATTAGATTCGGTGGCTTCTATTAGCGCTTTAGAAGATGGAGGAGCAATTCTTAATTCAAAAATTCTAGATCTAGGAACAGGTGGAGGATTTCCTTTGCTACCACTTGCGATTATGTTTCCTGATGCTTCTTTTGTGGGAATGGATGCTACGAATAAAAAGATAGAAGCAGTTAGAAGAATTGCTGAAAGATTGGATATAAAAAACGTAGAATTAGTTTCTGGTAGAGCAGAAGCACTAGGACATGACGCTCGTTATAGAGAACAATTTGATTATGTGCTTAGTCGTGCAGTTGCTCCTATGAATGTACTTCTGGAATATATGAGTCCATTTTGTAAGAAGTCAGGAAAAATGATTTGTTGGAAAAGTATGAATTGCGAAGATGAACTTACTGAATCTGTCGATGCTAGGATTGCTCTTAAATCTAGATTGATTGGAAGACATTCATATTCACTAGATGATGCAATTGATCAGACGAGTAAAGTTGGTCTGCCAGCCGAATCAAAGCCCTCTGAATTACAATATGAATCAAAGAACCAAGAAAATGATGAGAAATCTAGGCCTTGCGCAGGTTGGGGGGAAAGACAGATACTCATTTTCGAAAAAACGGGCGTTCTTCCAAATAAGTTTCCGCGAGGGGTAGGTGAGGCAAAGCAGAAGCCACTATAAATGGAATCATACTCTTTTTGCGTAGAGAAAATCTGCACAAAATAGAAAGATGGAAAGGATTTAAAGGATTCAAAGGAGTGAAAGGAAATGTCATTATCATCAGATATAAGCTTCTCTTTTCAATCCTTTCACTCTTTTCCATCCTTTCCATCCTTCATGTTTATATGATAATGACATCCCTCATATTTTAGTTTTGATCTTATAAACATCCTCCAGAAACTTTCGTCCTAAATCTGCGCCTTTTCCCAGAATCCTCATGCATTACAAATACATAAGTTCCTTCACGGTCAAATGATATAGAAATCTCTTCGCCACGTCTGGTCCATTCTTTCATGCGCACAGATCTTTTTCCGGGGATTCTCATCATAAGCATTTTGAAGCTTCTATTGGCAGATAACTGAAGCTTGGTTCCAATAGTTGTAGTTGTTGGAATTCCTGGATCAAGGATGGTTCTTCCAAGTCTTTTTCTATATCTAGATTTTCTGCATGAAGAAACGACTTCTGAGCTTCCAAGACGCTCGAAAGTTACGTTTCGTAATATTCCACTATCTTCATTCCCAATTTTTTTGAATGCTGCATGGCTCAAGTCCATATCGCGTCCATCGATATACGGTCCACGGTCATTTATACGTACTACTATTTCTAGATTGTTATCTAGATTTTTTACTCTTACCAAAGTGTTATGTGGAAGAGTTTTATGCGCAGCAGTAATTTCACTTGGATCAAATATCTCGCCAAAAGCAGTATTTCTACCTGCAAATGCATCTGCATAAAAGCTCACGATATGTTTTTCATTCTTCAGAGCATTATCCAATGTATGTATTAGAGAATTTAAACCAGCATTAGTTAGAAAAATATTTTCTTCCACTGCTCCAATTTCTACTAGCCCATACCTTCTGCCATAAGTTTCTATAGTGTTGTAATTTATATCATCAGGATAAGCTACGTTTCTAGATCGTAGTAACCATAGAAGGGCATCATTTAGTCTAAGGGGTTCGTCTGGATAGAATCTAAATCCATCTTCTAACACTCCTCGAGCTTTTGTATATGTAATTAAAAGATAATTAGGATGAGATTCAGGAATATCCTGAAAAGGTTCTTCGTAAGTTTCTTTTGCAGGCCTGTTTAATGGAGACCATATGCTGGAGAGGCCTTCTGAGCGAGTTACAGGAAGCTCTTCTGCAAAAACTACAAAAGGAAAAACAAGCGACAATATTAATATAGAGACCAGTCTCATATCGTGATTATACAGTACTAAAGTGCTGCAACTAACTCCGTTCCTCCTCTTCTATCTATCCTATGTTCTCTCCACGCAGTAAGCAGTGCTCTGTGAGTCTGTGGACCTACTATTCCTGCTCCGGTATCTGCGAGTGAAGAAACTATTCCTTTATCTCTTTGGAAATTGTACACAATTTGCATTATTCCTTGATCATATATGCCATCGATTTCTCCTTCGTACAGACCAAGTAGCTTTAGAATTCTTTGTAAGACTCTTACTTCTTTTCCTGAGCTTCCTTGTACTATTACTTCTTCTGGAGGTAGGGGACTTTCTAATTCCTTTGCAATGTTGCTATGTGCGATTAATACATCTCTAGCTTCTGAATCGGCTATTTCTCCCAAAACATCTCTTCCTGTGTCTCTAAGGAAATTACTCAGAGATTCTTTTGTTACGTCACCATAGAAGCTTGTGATGTCATGATCGAAATATTCTAAGTTTCTTAGAGAATATTGAATTGCAGCTACCTGTGAACTTGTATCTTCGTATCTAGGATCTGGAATATCTTTCATAGCTACTGGATTACTTGGAAGTCTTGCCAAGGCGCTATCTGGTGCAGGGAACTTAGAGAAGTCTAAATTTACATCTGGTATGAATTCAGGCTGTGGATAGTAAACTCTTGCAGTTACTTTTCTGGCTCCCCATTCAAGTGCACGAGCAAGTCCTTCTTCTCCATGTCCAAGCCATATATCTATTCTTGCGATTCCATCTTCTCCAGTTACTATTCTTCCTCCGCGATCATGAACCATTCCTACTACCCCTAGTCGTGGAATTTCTATCTTTGTTCCAAAAGGAAACTCCGGAGGCGCTGCCATCATTCCAGGATAAACAGGTGTTCCATCTTTTGCCTTTAGGCCACTTCCATTAAATGCAACATCAGATTGATAACTACCTAAATAGTAATGTTCTTGATCTGGAAGAGGAGAATAATAAGCAGTTACCAAAAATTCTCTTTCGCCAGAGCATCCACATGCAACTGTCTGAAAAGGTACAAAACTAAGTACTAGTGATGCCAAAGTGAGTAGTGTGATTTTTGTTTTCAAATCAGATAATTATATCATATTTCTTCTATTTCTGCAGGCAGACACAGTGAACAAGGATGGTATAAATATACAAAGAAATATTGCAGTTTTTGAGTCTGAGAGCGGTTTAGAGACCTCTTCTTGTAAATTTTCTTTTGCATGTGCTTGCGGAAGAATTCTAGAAAGCAACTTCGGAATTTCTGCTGATTCTTCGTTCCCATCTTCAATGACTATTCGATATTTTGTAGGAATAAAGTCCATTGGATTTTTTCTAACTTGGTAATTATCCGATCTTCTTTTGTTTGTTTTAATTTTTTTTGATTTAGCTTTGGAGCTCAGTGCCAGTTTTCCATTTCGAAATATATTTCTTTTTCCTGGGGTGGATATATAAGAGGTTTTCCATTTGTTATTATTTTTATCAAATACATACGAGTTACCTTTCTTGAGTTTCGGATAAGAAGTTGCAATTGCAATCTCTCCATTTGGATAAGAGATAGATAAATCTTCTCCTTCGTTATTTAGACTTATTTTTGTATAAAATGCCTTATATTCACTTGGCATTACTACTATCCCAGAAAGAGTAATCGGCTTGCTCGATCCATTTGGATTATCATCTAGTATCCATCCAGTAAGATCTATTGGATCTTTATATGGGTTATATAGTTCAAAATACTCTTCTTCGCCTTTGTTTGGATTGGGTAGGATTTCAGAAAATATCGGAGCGACTGAATAATCTTCAAAAGTTTGCTTTTCGACTTTCTTGTTTTCTTGGATTTCTTTGATTCCCTCGTTTCCCTTAATCTCATTTTCTTCTGGCTCAAGATCAACCTCTGATATTTCCAATGAATCAAACCTATTACTTATCCCTGCAGTACACACTCCAGTCCATTCAAATTTATCTTCCTTATTTCTGGCATAGCATTTTCCATCGTAACTTTTTTCATAAATAACTTCTTCGATAATGTCATTATGTCCAGCAAAGAGTCTCACTTTGTCTTTGGTGTTATTTAGTGTGATGTTTGTATCTGATCTACGAAGAGTAAGAAATTGTTTTGCAGCGATTCTGTAGGCATCAAGAGAGTATGGATTACTTCCGCCATTTTCATCATCTATAAACCATCCACATAGGTCTACGTTTTGATCCAAAATATTCTCCAGTTCTATCCATTCTCCTTCTTTATCATCGCCTTCAGGATTTGGCACAAATTCACTTATTCTTATGCCTTCATACAAAGTTTTTCTACAAATTGTTTTGTTAGATCCTCCACCTCCTACACTCGATGTACTTCTAGATCCTCCGCCTCCACCAGAGTTAGGTGGCGCAGGTGTACTTACATCTAATTGAGAAATAGCATTTGGATCATTTACTACTGCGACAACTTTACGATCAATTTTGTTTCCACAAAAGTCAGAATATGTGAGCTGTATTGGATATGTGCCTGGAGTTGCAAATGTATGAGATGGGGGATTGCAACTATCGGATTTATAATTTTCTGCGTAGTTCCATTCGCAGCTAGCATGTGCAGTAGATCCTGTTTGAACTTCTGCGATTAAATTAACTGTAACCTTATTACTTGATTCTAGATTGCCACTTTGAATAGTTATTATTGGGTTTGGTTCTATTTCTAAATTATTTTTGTTTGGAGTAGGTACACAAAAAGCTTGTAAATTAGATCCACTTCCAAATATTCCGTAACTTACTTCTTCTGCGGTTTTGGTATAAGTAAGTGAATCAATTAAGTCCAAACCTATTTTCAAAGAAACCTCTTCTCCACTGTTTCCAAGTGGAAGACCAGTTATGGATTTTGGGAACGCCTTATGTTCGCCTGGTTCTAAAATTGTGCCAGCCGGCATCTCGAAATGATCTTTTGAATTGCCATCATCAAGTATCCATCCAGAAATATCTACAGTTTCTGATTCTAGGTTTCCTATTTCTATCCATTCTTCATCATCTTTACCAGCTGGATTTGCGAGAACTTCTGTGATTCTTACATTTGGAAATATTGTAGAAATTAAATTTACTCCACTCGAAGAATTGCCAGATGTATCTATGGATTTAATTGTGAATAATGTGCCCGTTCCATTCTCTGCGCCAGGCGTTCCAAAAAGCTCTGCATCGTCGTCGAAATTTATAAATGTAGTAGCAGTTTGCCAGTTGATTTTCACTTGTCCTGACCCCGATAGATCTATTCGTTCCATAGATGCTTTTGGAGCAGTATTTAATCCTGCAAAGGGCGAGCCAATTCCATCATCTACGGTATCAATCAGAGTTCCGCTTGAGTTGTATAGTTTTATAAGCATCTTTGTATTTGCAAGGCTCAAACTTGTTGTGACTAGATCTGGATCTATACCAAGTCTAGATTTTTCTTCTGAGTAATTGCTTATAAGAAAAGTTTTATTTGGAAGTAGTGTTCCACTTCCGAGTTTTATCATTTCTACTTCTTCCCCTTTGGAAAGTTTAGTAAGCGTCCATCCAGATAAACTTATAGATCCACTGCTTGTATTTGTAAGTTCTATCCATTCGTCTGCACTAGAAAGATCAGATCCGCTCCACATGAGTTCAGATATAACAATTGGGGATGCATGTACTGCCATTGCAAAAATCAGCATTGGAATGCTCAGTAGTATAAAAATAACTGATTTTCCGTGGCTGGACATAGGATGTATATTCTCGAGACAATATTGAATTGTGACAATATTATTTTTTTGGCTAATGTAAGCCATGACAGTCGTGATCGCCATGACAGTCCTTCAAAACGTTATCTATGAGCTTGTCAGAGGACATATAGAAAAGAGGTGTTGTCATAGCTTTTTTATATGGTCCGGTCTATAATACGAATAGCTTAAAAACCAGTCACGTTAACACGAATTTATTAACCCTTGAAGTAATTAACCTCAAATTTGATTAAAAACTTTCCCTCTAAATTAATAACCAAGATTTTAGTTTATAGATAGTCACAGGGTAGTAAAGTCAGGAGATTTTTTGTTCTCCGTTCGTGGCTGGAGCATTTCTGTCACCTGACCAAATATGAACAATGGAATATATCACAGCAGCCCTAGCACTCCTCCTCGGTGGAGGAATTGGATTTACGTTTGCGCGCTTACGCGGCAAAGGTGAACGAATAAGTCAAAAACTTCAGGAAAAAATAGATGCACAAGAGAAATCTTTGCAGTCTTTACAATCTAAAGCCGCTTCAGCAAAAAGCGATTTAAAAGCTGCAGAAGCAGAGGCTAATGCAAAGGCAAGAGAAATAGTTTCTGAAGCCAAACTTACCGTTCAAAAAGAAAGATCATCTCTAGAAAGAGATATCGCTCGTGCAGAAGAGCACGAAAAAATGCTTAAGAAACAAGAAGACGAAGTAGCTCAGAGAAGAACTGTAATTTCCAAGAAAGAAGCAGAAATAGATTCTGTGCGTGAAGAGCTTTCTCGTTCTGCAGAAAAACACAGAAAGGCTCTAGAAGAAGTTTCTAAACTTTCACAAGAAGACGCTAAGAAGAAATTAGAAGAGGCGATAGAAAAAGAATACAGTGAGTTCTTTGCCAAAAAAGTAGATCTGCTAAAAGAACAAGCAGAAGAAAATATAGAAGAAAAAGCAAAAGAGCTCATATCTCAGGCAATGCAAAGATATGCCTCTGCAGTTGCTTCTGAATCTACCGCAACTGTAGTACAACTCGATAGCGACGATTTAAAGGGAAGAATTATAGGAAAAGAAGGTAGAAACATATCTACATTTGAACGTGCAACTGGTGTGGATGTGATCATTGATGATACTCCTGGTGCGATAGTTATAACTGGATATGATTTGGTAAGAAGGTACGTTGCAAAGCGTTCAATGGAGAAATTACTCGAAGATGGAAGAATTCAGCCAGCTCGTATAGAAGAGATAGTAGAAAGCATGAAGAAGGAGGTTGGTAAAATGATGATGCAGTTTGGAGAGCGTGCTTGTGATGAGCTTGGAATTTCTGGTTATCACAAGGATCTTATAAAGATCATAGGAAGACTCAGATTTAGAACAAGTTACGGTCAAAACATTCTCAAGCATTCAGTAGAGATGGCACATCTAGCCAAGATGCTTGCAGAAGAAGTGGGTGCAGATCCATCTGTTGCGGCTGAAGGTGCACTTCTTCATGACATAGGTAAAGCCCTAGATCATGAAGTTGCAGGAACCCATGTAGAGATAGGAGTGGAAATATGTAGAAGGTACAAAATACGCCCAGAGGTAATTCATTGTGTAGAAGCTCATCATGAGGATGTTCCTATAGAAAGCCCAGAAGCATTTATAGTTGCTGCTGCAGATGCTGTAAGTGGAGCTCGTCCTGGAGCAAGACGTGAATCTTTGGAGGCTTATATAAAGCGCCTACGTGAACTTGAGGATGTGGCTAGGAACTTCGATGGAGTACAGAAAGCATATGCTATAAGTGCTGGTCGTGAAGTTCGTGTGTTTGTGAATGCGGATAATGTAGATGATCTAGGACAAAGAAAACTTGCAAAATCTATTTCTGAAAAGATTGAGCAAGAACTTACTTACCCTGGAGTTATCAAAGTAAATGTTATTCGGGAAAAAAGAGT
>JABICL010000026.1 GCA_018652265.1 Candidatus Peribacteria bacterium | reverse complement strand
CCTTCTATGATATCTGTTGCGAAAATTCCCTTTCCTTTTTCTTCTGTCTCTTGAACTTCTACTTGGGGTATTAAAAACATGGCACAAGTTTAATGAAGAGTTAGTGTTAAGTATATTAAAAACTTTTATTCTTCTGGAGTGTCATGGTGAGCGAAGTCGAACCATGATTCTTGTGATAATTTATCCCTCGACTACGCTCGGGATGACACAACAAAAAAATCTTGGGATGACACAATGCTAAAATGCAGTTATTTGCTTATGATAATAAGGTGAAGCATTCTTGTATCTCTGGATTGTCAGATGAACTATTTCGTCTATGAAATCTTCATATGTCATTCCAGTCATCACAGCTGCATCTGGAAGTGAGTCTTCATCACATATGCTTGCATTTGGATTACATTCCAATACAAATGGATTTCCATCCTTATCCACACGTACTTCTATACGAGCATAGTCATGACAATCTGTAATGTTATATGCATCTATACTTATTTCTGTAATTAGAGATGCTAGCTTCTTAGGTATTCGAGGTGGACACTCTGTTTTAATCTTTTCGTAAGGATTATTACCATCTTTCCATTTAGCGTCGTAAGCATAAATATGCCAATAGCCTTCTGGCATTTCTCCGAAGATTGATCTCGTAAGAGGTAGAACCTTCAAAGTGTCATCGTTACCAATTATTCCTACATCATATTCATCTCCTTCTATATATTCTTCTACTAGTACTGGTCTATTTACTTCCTCAAGTATGTAATCTATTTGTCTTTGTAATTCTTTTTTATTAGTTACAACAGAATCATTAGTAACACCTATAGAATTATGAGTGTCTGCAGGCTTTACCATTAGTGGATAACGTAGATCTTCTTCTATTTCGTCATCGTGATCGTATATATAATCCCAGTTTGGAGTAGGAATATCGTAGTATTCAAAAAGTTGCTTTGCTCGTATCTTATTCATACAAAGAGCAAGAGTTTCTGCATTACATCCAGTGTATGGAATCTGAAGCATTTCAAGTAATGCAGCAGAACATGGTTCAAGTAATGCATTGTCGTTTACTCTTTCGCAAACATTAAATATAAGATCTACTTCCGAAGTTCTAAGTTTCTCGAATGGAAGAGGGGACTCATTCATATCAAACAAGCTTACGTTGTAGTGTTTCTTCTTGAGCGCCTTCTCTACATCTTTTGCCATCGATGCCAAATCTTGTTCTGCATCTCCACCATTGCCGTTGTACATGTTGCCTAGTATTCCTATGTGTAGTTTTTGTCTTTCTCTTTTTGGAATCTTACGAATCTTTTCTATTTTTGCACTGCCTACAAGTTGCTTTCTGGTAATTCTGGCAGCAGAAAGTGCACGCTTACGCTCTGTCTTTCCTACACTGGATATACTTCTAAATGGTGTAATTTCTATATCTACTTTCTTCAAAAATTCACTTACCTGTTCTTCTGCATCTCTGTAGGTTTTTCCTTCTCCTACAACCCATCCCATATTTTCGAATCCTTCTGGTGGAACAAGTACTGTATCTCCAACTTCTTTATTTACGTATACCTCGTGAGTGGCACAATTTTTGATTGCCTCTTTTAGTCCACGTTGTCTGGAAACTACTCCAGATCGTTCAGGGATCATATATCTACTTGCGAGAGTGCAATTTGTTTGCCTATATTTTACCCATTCCATGTCTAGCATCTGATCTGTAGCAATTTTTAATCCTGCATCTACCAGATCTATATCCCATACCCTTTCTACCCAAGAACATAAGTAGTCGCCTCCCATTCTAGATGCTGCATCTATAACCTTTGCTCCATCCGGAACAATCTTCATTTCTATATGTGCCAAACTATCTGTTACACCTAGTGCTATAAGTGCTGCTTCTGCAATTTTTACAGTCTTAGCTCTAGCTCCTTCTGTAAGTCTGGCCGGTGCAACATCTCCTTCTTCTACGAAGTAAGGTTCTTTTGGAGGTAATTTCTCTACTATTCCTGTTACATGTGGGATTCCATATTGCACTATGCATTCCACGCTTACTTCCATTCCTGGTATATATTCTTCGTACAAGAATTGTCCACTGTTGTATTGGAATATAGGATTGAAATCAGGTGTGCAGTTACTCCTTAAATATTTAAATACTTTTTCTGCATCATCTTGATCATCTACTTTTACGACAAACTCACTATCTGCTCCTGCTACAGGTTTCATAACTGCAGGGAAGCCAACTTCATTCATTGCTTCTTTTAAATCATTTTCTGTTTTTACCAAATGATAAGTAGGAACAGGTAAACCTGTTTGCTCTAGTCTTTGTCTCATGCGAAACTTATTTCTGGTTTGCATTGCAGCTGCACCAGTATTTCCGGTCCACTTAAATTCTCTGCAAATTCTAGCAAGAAGTAAAATATCATCTTCCCAAAAAGTTACAGCACCATCTATTTTTACCTTTGGATGATCTTCTATAAATTTGTGGATCTTATCTACGCACTCACTATGATTGTATGTATCTGCTTCTATAAAATAGTTAGCAAGTTTTTGTGAATCATTTTTTGCATTTAGAAGCACGATGTTATATCCGAGCTTCTTTGCTTTTTCTAGAGTGAAGTGTTTTTTCTTCCCACCAGAGTTTACGAACAAAATCGTTTTTTTCTCATTAGTTTGCTTTTTTGTAGACATGTTAAGTGGAATTTAGAAAGTAAATGCTTAGAAGTCAAAGGATTTTTTGTTACAGGATTTTTTTTATTTGCAAAAAAATTAATTTTCAATTAGGAAAATCCTGATACATCGCTTTTCATTTGTCCTTTAGTCTCATATCATACCTTCAATGGATACTGGTCTAGTTCCTCTAAATGAGCTAAAAGAACAATCAATTGAGAGAATTAATGCTGTGCAGTCTCAGGAAGATTTGAATATTATCGAAAAAGAATTATTTGGTAGAAAGAGTGGATTCATAACTTTGCACATGCATTCTCTTCGTACTCTTGCAGATTCCGAAAGAAGAAGTCGTGGTGGAGAGATTAATTCTATTAAAAGTGAATTAGAAAATGCGATTAAAAGCAGAAGAAGTTTTTTGGAGAAAAAACAAATGGATTCTCTTTCGGAAGAAGATTTGCTGGACACTACTATGAATTTGCCAGAAGAGGGACATGGTCACTTACATTTAATACCAGAATTTATTTCCAAGGTAGAAGAGGTTTTTGGAAGAATGGGTTTTGATGTTGCTTATGGTCCAGAGATAGAAACAGATGAATATAATTTTGATTTATTAAATTTTCCTAAAGGTCATGCAGCAAGAGATATGCAAGATACTTTTTGGGTAGGGGATAAAGATGGAGAAGAAAGAGTTCTACGAACCCATACTTCTCCTGTGCAGATTCGATATGCAAAAGAGCACAAGCCTCCATTTAGAATGATCTGTCCTGGAAAGGTATACAGAAAAGATGCAGATGCAACTCATTCACCTATGTTTCATCAGTTCGAAGGAATGATGATAGGGAAAGACATATCACTTAAACATCTAAAAGGCGTGATGGTAACTGCTATGAAAGAACTTTTATCTCCAGATCTAGATTTTAGATTTCGTGCAGGATTCTTCCCATTTACAGAACCTAGTTTGGAAATGGATATCAAGTGGCAAGGAGATCTATCTAAGAGTAGGGAAGGACAGTGGCTAGAAGTTGCAGGATGTGGAATGACTCATCCAAATGTTTTACAAAATGTGGGCATAGACCCAGACGAGTGGCAGGGTTTTGCTTTTGGCTTTGGTATAGAGCGCCTTCTTATGATCAAACACCAGATCCCAAATATACGCTTGTTTTATCTTGGAGACTTACGCTTCCTACGACAATTTTAATGTCCTTATGTCATCCTGAGCAGCGAGTCCACCGCAGTGGATGAGCGTGTCGAAGGGCCAAATATACGTTTGTTCTATCTTGGAGACTTGAAGTTCTTGAGGCAGTTTTAAGGAGCGATTAGCGTTTAGCGACTAGCGATTAGTGAACAGCAGGTCCGTGTTGAATGCCTTCTCTTTTTTGCTTCCTTTGAAAACTGCTTAATGCAGGGTCATCATCATTTTCACTCGATGCACTGCAAGCTTGTGCTGCGTCAGATGCAGAGGAATGAGTTTCTGTTGTAATTGTATGATTGACATGGTCTTGTGTGTTGTCGGGAATGCGTATACGTATTGATCCTAATCTTTTTTCTAATGCTAGGTCAGTATTTAGTAGTGTCATGATTTCTTTGGGTAAAAAATGTGTAAATAAAAAAATAGCCTCTTCTTGGAAGGGAGGCTCGTGTCTAGTTGGTATTAAGATTTACGCACGCAGCCTTCCTTCCGCTCTAAGGAGCAAAAGAAGAGATAGGCCGAGAAGTAGGTTGCGTGAATTATTCATTACGATTTAACGATGGTTATTCTATGCCGCTTTATAGGTTCGTCAAGAAATTGGTTCTACTTTTCGCTAAATTTATTGTAGAGCCATGCGAGGACGTATCCTCCTATGAATCCATCTATAAATCCCCATATGGCACCAATTACAGCTCCAGGAATAGTATTGTCGTATCCGAGATACACAGAGCTGATAATGCTAATGATGGTATTTCCATAGCTACCATCGAACATAGAAATTATAGAAAGTAAGGCAAGGCCAATTGCCATTGTGGAACCAAGGGCTAAACCTAAATTTTTTGGATCGAATGTTTTCATATTATTTTGGGTTAAATTGTATTATGGATTTTATCATATTCTCTTCCAATCGACATGCATATACCGCTAATACGGCTTCGCGTTTATAAATACGCTCATTTATTTCTCTTATTGTACTAAAATTGACCGTCGATTCCGCTACGCCGCCATTATTTTAATATTACTCATGAACATTGGTTATGCTTGAAATGCAAATTGGTATAATATTTAGAACAATATGGATCTACCAAAGCCATCTGCGAGAGAAGACATAAAGGATTGGTTCTTTCGTGAGGCTCCACCACATTCTATTGCGCTCTTTAGAATAGTTTTTGGAATATCGCTTATGTATGCGTGGGCACCTAGAGCGTTAGAGGCTTCTCCTTATCTCACAGTATTTATGATGATAATGTTGCTATTTGTGACTGTGGGGTGGTTTATGAATTTTGCGGCACTTATATGTGCATTTATATATCTCTATGTTTCGCTTTCTCTAAATTTTGCAAATTCTATACTTGAGCCATCTGCAGTTGTGATTATGGCGGCTTTGATGATGAGTGGAGCAGATAAAACTTTCTCTGTACGTATAAAAAGAAAGTATGGGTCTGCTATGGAATATGAATATGCAACAGTGCTTCCTCAAAGAGTATTATCTATAGCTCTAACTCTTTTTTATGTAATTTTGGCTGTAGACAAATTTACCGATCCAATGTGGAGATCAGGAGTTCAGCTTTGGTCAAATGCGATTGGTGCAAGGGATAAGGAAATTACTTCGTGGATAGCTAGACAAAGATTGCCACTTGCTACTTTTAACTGGTTTGCATATTTAGCTAAAGCTTTTGGAGTAATGCTTCCAGTTTGTGCTTGGGTTCCTTCTGTAAGAATTTTCTTCTTCTTCGGTGTGATTATCATGCATATTCTGAGCGGATTGTTTGCTGGTGCATGGTGGACTCTTGCACTTGCTCCTATCTACATACTCTTCATCGATCCAGAAGTTATGATGAAGAAGCTAGTTGGATGCGGCTCCGCGGACAAGATTACCACCAGCTAGCGATCCCGCTACGCCGTCATTTCGCTTTGCTCAAGAAATAATTTAAGCTCCTCGAATATTGCAGAGGTAGATGCAACACATTTTACGTCTCCAGGATTTTCATAGTCTATGAAGTAGTCTCCACCAGCTTCTTTTACCATAAGAGCACCAGGAGCGACGTCCCAAAGTCCTACGCCATCGAAAAATACTCCATCGTTATGTCCAAGTAGTATTCTCGCAATTTCTTGTGCTGCACATCCGTAGTTATGTAGAGATGCGCATGCTGGAGTAGATATCTGCAAGATTCCATTTGAATCCTTTTTGGCTCTTTTTGTTAGATTCGAACAAAGAATTGCATCCATCATATTTTTTGTATTTCTTAGTTTGATTGGATTGCCGTTTAGGAATGCGCCTCCATCTTTTGTGGCAGTAAACATTTGGTTTAGCATTGGTAGATACATGATCCCAAGTATTAAATTTCCATCTTCTTGTAGTGCAATGTTTATTCCAAAGTCTTCTCTGGCTCGAACAAAATTTATAGTTCCGTCTATAGGATCTATTATCCATTCGTAAGGTGACTCAGATAGCTTGTTTTCTTCCGATGCTTCTTCTCCTATAAATCCGTGATCGGAAAATTCTTCTTTTATAGCACTGATTATTATTCTTTGTGATTCTTTATCTATCTCAGTCACCAGATCGTTTTCTGTTTTCTTGGTTTTTATATCCAGATCCGTTCCGTGATGCTTCATCACGAAATCTCCTGCTTTTTCTGCAATTTTTATTGCGATTTCTAGCGTTTTATTTAAATCGATCATATTTATAAGGTACTACTTTTTAGATTAATCCAAAATTCTTTCCTCGAGCGTTCGTCATTTTATTTACCTCTCCACTCGTTCGCCGCTGCGAACTCGGTCGAGGAGAGCAGGACACATCTACTTCCTGCTAGCAATAGAGTCCAGTGCTTTCAGAGCTTCTATAGGAACCATCCATATAGTTGTATTTGATTGATCAGAACTTAGGTCATTTATGCTTTGAAGCGTTCTTAGGTGCAATGCGCCATTCTGCTTAGAAAGAGTTTCTGCAGCTGATGCAAGATTGGATGCTGCTTCTACTTCTCCAATAGAATTTATAACTACAGCTTTCTTTTCTCTTTCTGCTTCTGCAACTTTTGCGATTGTTCTCTTTAGATTCTCTGGAAGGATAATATCTTTTAGTTCTACAGAAGATACATCTATACCCCAGGCGTCTGATGCTTGATCTACTCTTTGTTTAATCTTTTCACTTATCTCTGTTTTGTTTGCAAGTAGTTCATCGAGCGTTACTTCTCCAACTGCGTTTCTCATAGTGGTTTGAGCAAGTTGTGAAACTGCATAATAAAAATCTTCTACTTCTATTATAGATTTAGAGGCATCTAATATTTTGAAATATAGAACTGCGTTTATACGTATAGGAATATTATCTTTTGTTATTGCTTCTTGATCTGGCACATCTACTGCTTTTACACGTATGTCTACTTTTATAAGTCTCTGGAATACAGGAATGATTATTTTCCATCCTGGCTCCCAGGTTTTGCTGTACTTACCCATTGTAAGTAATACGCCTCTCTCGTACTGATTTATTTGTCTTATAAACGAGGCGAGTATAGCTAGTACTGCTACTGCTCCTGGCCAGGAGAAGAGGAAGGTCATGAATATATCAAATGGTGACATTTTAAATTTGGGGAAAGTTATACAGATTTTATAATTTCTAGAAATGATTCTGGTTTAAGTGAAGCTCCTCCCACAAGTCCTCCATCTATGTCTGGTTGACCAAGAAGTTCTTTTGCATTCTCTGGCTTCATGGATCCTCCATATAGTATGCGTGTTTCGTCGCGAATATCTTCTGGAAGTAAACTCCTTATATAGGCGTGCATTTCTTGTGCATCTTCTGG
>JABICL010000032.1 GCA_018652265.1 Candidatus Peribacteria bacterium | reverse complement strand
GGATTTATAGCAATTCCTGCAGTGCATCCTTTTTTGCGAATTTTGCCTATCAAATCTTTTTGATCATCTGAGCCAGGTACTGCTTCTGCATGGAAAGTTATATGGCTACATCCAAGTTCTGCAAATTCATCGATTCTATTTGCAGGATTTTCTACCATCAAGTGAATATCTATTTGCAGTTTTGTTTCTATCCATTTAACTACTGGTGCTCCAAAGCTTAAGTTTGGAACGAAATGTCCATCCATTACATCTACTTGTATCCAATCTGCATATTTTTCAACTGAATCTACTTCTTCCTGTAGTTTCTGGAAGTTTGCAGAGAGAATAGATGAGGCGATAATAATTTTTTGCATATGTTTGAAGTTTAGAGAATGAGGAGGGAAGTGAAAAGGGAAAGAGCGTGCTTCGACACGTACTTCGTCTCATAAAACTTAAGCTTCGCTCGCAAGCTCACTCTGCTTCAAGTTTTACTCGCTCAGCACGGCTCAGCATGACATTTTTATATTTTTTGATTAAGGATATGGATACCCATCCATCTCATGAATTTGTTTTAGCCTTCTTTCGTGACGTTCTCCATCGAAATCAGTTTCTAGGAATTTATCTAATACTTGCTTAGCCAAGTCGGGGTCTATCATTCTGCCGCCCATACAAATCATATTTGCATCGTTATGTTTTCTGCTCATTAGAGCATCCTCAACTGTTGTACATCTTGCTGCACGAATTCCTGCAATCTTATTGCCTGCAATACTTTCTCCTATTCCACTTCCTCCCAAAAATACTCCAGAAATTTTGTGTTCCAGCATTACTCCTGCAACTTTTTGTCCTATAGGAGGATAGTCCACAGATTCATCTGAAAATGTTCCTTCATCTATCACATCTATGCCTTTCTCTAGCATATGGTTTTTAAGTATTTCTTTTAGTGCGAATGCCGCATGATCTGTGCCTATTACTACTCTTTTTGTCATATTGTGGGAATTGTAGCAGATTATAAAATTACAAGCTCTCCTCGACCGAGCGCCGCAGCGTGAGTGGAGAGGTTCCCATCGCGGATATCGAGAAGTAATTTCTATATCTACCTCTCGACTCAGCAGTGCGCTGCTTCGCTCGAGGAGAGCTTTTCTTCCGACATTTCTGCATTGATCCTAATCTACGTCGATTTCGTCGCATATACCACCTTAAGCACGCGAGCAGTGCATCAAAAAATCTTATCTGTCATAAGGATCATCATTATAATCACGATTGTGCCCTGTATCTGTGCTCATTACCTCTGCTTCTGGATATTCTGACTTTAGTGTTCCGAAGTCGATTATATTTGTAGGTAGAAGTTCTAGTGGCTCTCCTGTAAGTTCTCCAGCGATTGCTTCTCCTAGGATCTGATGCCACATAGTATCTGTTTCACGGTCATACATTATTAAGTTTTTATCCATCAGGAATCCACTTACTCCAAAAGTAGGTGTTCCTATAGATATTTTGCGTGAGTAAATTGCTGAGGAATCGCAAAGTGGACAATAAGTTACAGCTATAGATTCACCATTTACAGTATCATTTATTATTTCGTGCCAATTTAAAATTCTAAAAGGATAGAATCGAGTAGTTTTTTCTCCCATAAATACTGCGCCAAGATCTTTATCTTCGAACATATTTTCTGCTTCTTCTAGATTTATAAATTTTGGATCATCTATTGCTGGTATAAAGTCTCTTAGTGATTCTGGAGATAGAATATTACCAGGATAAATTTTTTCTAGACTTACAGAATGTTTAATAGTTTCTCCAAACTTGTTGGACCACTTCTTTAGTATTTCTGGAGTCTCTGATATTGAATATTCTTTGTTAGGCTTTTTTATCTCTATATGATCTATGTCTTTTATTTGTGATACGAAATCGACCAAATCTTCTAGATCCATTGGACCGTCTCTTCTATCTACTACTTTCCCCTCGCTATCTATAAGTATCGTTGTTGGCTGAGTGAATATATTAAACTTCTTTTTAAGTTCTGAATTAGGATCTTCTATTAGAGGAAAAGTAAATCCACCACCTGCCCAGTAGTTTTGAACTATTTTGGAATCTTCTTGTAGATTTATTCCAACTACACTTATATCACTATTATCTTTTGATAATTTTTCAAATGCAGGTAATTCATTTGCACAGAATGGACACCATGATGCCCAGAAGTTTAGAACTGCAGATTTATCTCCAATGATTCCTTCTAATTTTTCGACAGACTGACCACTGACCACTGACCACTGACCACTTGTTCGTCTTTGGTCATTACTACACGACACAAGTAAGCACAAAGTAATAGATATAATTATCATTTTTCTCATGCTCAAAGTGTAATACTAATTTGCATTTTAAACACTATAAATATGCACAAGTAATATAAAAAATAATAGCGGCGTAGCGGAATCGACGGTCAGTTCTAGTGATATAAGGTGAGCAAATAAGTATCTTTTTAGCCGCGAAGTCGTATAACATGCAGTAGTTCAATTTCTGTAACAATGTTCACCTATATTCGTTATGCATTGGCATGGGAGATTGCAACTCTTGCTCTTATAGTTGGAGGGATTTATTTGTGTTTTTGGGGTTACAAGAAGAGAAAGATGTTATTCGTAGCAATTGGAATAGTGATTTCTATCACAGTTCTTTATGGCTCATTTGTAGAGCCTCGTATAATAACTATTACAGAAGCAGAAATAGATTTGCCAATTGAAGAAGAATTGAAAATAGTAGTTCTATCTGATTTTGAAATAGGACTATATAAGGGAAAGAAGTTTGTAGAACGTGTTGTAGAACGCGTGAATAAACTGGAGCCTGATATAGTTTTAATTGCTGGAGATTTTATATTTATAAAATCTGAACCTGGAGATTCATTTTTGCCACTTCTAGATCTTTCTCCTAAGTATGGTGTTTATGGGGTTTTGGGTAATCATGCTTATAGTTGTTATGACGGAAATATAACCAGAAAAAAACATGTTGGTTTTGATCTATCTCTCATAGTTAGGAGAGCAGTGGAAAGAGCTGGAGTTAAAATTTTGAGGAATGAATGGGAGGCTATAACGTTAGAGGGAAGCACAGGGCTCTCCTCGACCGAGCGCCAGGGCGCGAGTGGAGAGGTGAGTGGAGAGACGGAAGGATTACCTCTCGACATCCGCGATGGGCGGATGCTCGAGGAGAGCAAAAAAGGAAATAAAAAATTATATATCGCTGGAGTAAATGATGCATGTACTGGTAGAGATGATCTGGAACTTGCACTTCCTAAACCTCAGCAAAAATCAGCAATCATACTGATGGCCCATGATCCAAGTGTGATTTTGGACGATAAAATAAAATATGCTCATTTAATAGTTTCTGGTCACACTCATGGTGGTCAAATTAGACTGCCTTTTATAGGTCCCCTTATATCACTGCCTACGCAACTTGGGAGAAAATATGATCAGGGATTATTTGCGATAGATAAAGATACTAATCTATTTATAAGTAGGGGACTTGGAGAAAGTGGAGCTAGAGCGAGACTGTTTGCTCCTCCGGAGATTGTTTTACTGAATACTAAATAATTAGAGTGGATTTTCTGGCATATCTTCTGGATATGTTATACCTAGAATTTCTCTATTTAGCTCATCGTAGATGGCATTTGCTGAAGTTGTAAAAGCATGTGCTTCAATAGATTTTTGAAGCTCGTCTTCTTCTCGTGTAGTTGATAATACTTCGGCTAGCGCATCAGTGTGATCTTCTTCTGCTCTTGCATCTGCAGCTGCTTCTGCATCTAATGCTGCATTTGGATCTATAACAGATTCTTCTTCGAAGTGATTGGGTGTGTCAGTACTCATAGGAGCGTGATATTACTACTATTATTCTAGTTTTCAAACTAATATCTGTGTTATATGAAAAGACACTTCACAGCTACAGCTTTCGTAATAGATTCCAAAAAACGTACTATTCTCATGTGGCATAAGCGTTTAAATCGCTGGATGCCGCCTGGTGGACACGTGGATCCAGATGAAATTCCAGAAGAAGCAGCTCGTCGTGAATGCAAAGAAGAGACAGGATTAGATGTGGAGATAATTGGTGACTCGTGTGAGGATTTATTTGTCTCGGGAAGTAAGGAGGGAAAAATGCTCAAAAAACCTACAGTGTTGCTACTCGAAAATATTCCTGCATGTGAAGAGAGAGGAGAAGCAGCACATCAGCACATGGACTTTGTGTATCTGGCAAAACCTCTAGATGAATCACAAGAAATCATTGTTCCCGAAAGTGAAGCTACTGATTGGAGGTGGTTCGATAGAGCTGCGATAGAGGAGCTCAACGAAGAAACGGAGATATTTGGGAATGTGAAGAGATATGCTTTGAGGTTTATGTAAAAAAATCATTAACAAAAAATCGGAGGAACGGGGTTACCGCTCCTCCGGGTGCTCTAGCCTGTCTGGGTCAGAGCGGTCTCTCCACTACCTTCAAGCCGTCTTACGACGGCCTTCAGCACTCTCATCACTTCTGGTCGATCCCGTAGCGGGATCAGCCAATTGGCAGGAATACACCAGTATTTCTGCCAACCATTTTTCTTCAGAAAGGCTTCTGTTCCGGCCTGGCAGTTGCCGGCTGAAAACGAGTCTTTCATGAAGACTAAAATGCTTCGATCTTCGGGTTGAAGAGCCCGAAGAAAGTCTGCGTCCCTGCGATCCATTTAATCTTGCTGCCTCCATGCGGCAACGGCATCTTTCACAGCTTGACGCGCGTTATACGCGTAGCTGTGAAACGTTCTCTCTCCGTATCGGACGAAAAAGACATTTCGGACTTCTTCGTTCTGCCACCCATTGGTGACAGAAATTCCACCACAGATTTTTTGTTCTGTGGCGGTGTCGAGCCATAGTTCGACACCATCCGTGGTGTCGTGTACGAGGCGGGTTTTCGCCGCCTCAAGTGCGGATCGCAGATCCGCAAATTCAAAATCTTTTTCTGGCTCATTTATGAACACTTTTTCTTTGAGCCAGTTCTGAACAGCCTGTGGCTGTTCACGTGCGGCTTTTAGGCCGCACGCTGCAGGAAGAATCTCTTTTCTGCCTCTTAGTTGATACCGAGGCCTAAAAACATGGGTCACAGTTTCCGCAGCCGCAAAAAATGCGGCTCTTCGGGTTCGCCTATCTCCCCATTGTAAGGCGAGGGCAATACCTCGCCACGATACCTTGAGCCCGTAGGGCTCAAGAATCTGGTTTGCGGAAATTTTGAGCTTCCGCAAAATGTGCTCGAGGCGTCCGGGTGACGGGTGCCTCTCAACGAGGCGCCAAAGGTCCAGGTGCGTTCTGGGGGAGTTCATTCCCCGAGAGGATACAGTCCTCTCGATCAATTTCATCACAAGCGGCAACCGCTTGTGATTTTCAGCAACGTAACGTAACCACCCGGCGAACCGGGCGGCATCTTCGACCATCTCATTGCGCCTCGCGATGAGATGGTACCGCTTTCTGGGGAATCCCACGTAAGGTCCCCAGATTTCGAGGTTCCATGGGAGTGCAACTCCCGTTTGTGCCTCGAAGTCTTTTTTGGCGCTCGAGACGAGCGCCTCAAGTCCCTCCTTGTTCCAGGAGGGAAGAGTTCGACGAATTTCCCTTGGAATTCTGAACGATCGGCCTCTTGCCGGTTCGCCTTCTTCGAGGATCTGATCAAACGTCAGATCCTTGAAAGATTTCCAGGAAGAATCATCAAAATGTGCAGCGACTTGACGATTGGACATGTTATGTCCCTTTCAAAAAATAGAGCAACGGATTTGCTTGGTCACTACATGTGACCACCAATTTTGCTCCTCCTCCGTAGGTAGTGGGGAGCAGGCTGAAAACCGTGATTTTCACCATGCTCCCCGCCATTGATGACAATGAGCGTAACTAGTAAAATATACTAAAATACAGATATGTCAATAGGCATAATTTACGTGTATATGGGCTATATATGCTATTTTTGATTATAGCAGTATTATTTCTTCTTCAACTCCTTCTCCTTCTCTACCCACATCAGCATAGTCTCTACATATACAGCATGACTCCACGTAAGAGGGGAGACGGATAGATGATGATCGCCCCAAGGATGTAATTGCTCAGGCAGTATCCCTGCAGGAGTTGCTTTTTCTTTTACCCACCTTAGAGTTTCTAATGGTTTTTCGAGATCTTTTGGTTTCTTTGCGTTTTCAATTTCCCATTGTGCAAACCACAGAGTAGTTATGATCCATGGATTTCCTGGAATTTGATCCGAGTGCTCCATGTCATAAAAATGATAGAAGTCATTTGGATATCTTGCATATCCACCTACTGGAGTTTTTACTCGAAGCATTTCTTCCAGTTGTTTCATAGTAGAGATCATTCTTTTGTCCTCCGGAGGAAGTAGTCCAAATTTCCATAGAAGTGCGACACTTGCATCTGGAGTTAAATCTTTTTCTACTAGTTTTCCTCCTTTTCTTTTTATCTTCTTCACAAATCTTCCAGAGTCTTCGTCGTACAAATGTAAAAGTATTGCTTCTCCTACTTCGTCTCCTGCTTTTTGGTATTCGTTAGCATGTTTTACATGTCCTAGAGCCTGTGAAATCTTTGCCGCAGCTATTAGGCCTGCATAAGTAGTTGCTGCTGTGTAACTGAAAATTCCACGATGCTCTTCCCAAGGGTCATATGTTGCAAGTGGGAGATTAGTTTTTTCTTCTCTGTATTCTACGAGGAAGTCTGCTGCTTCTTTCACAAATTCTTCGTACATTTCCTGTAGCCATTCGAAATCATGGAACCTCTCGAAGTGTTGCCACATAGCAAGTATTACAAGAGCAGTTTCATCTTCCTGTATGGGCAATTGGAATTCTCCATCTCGAAACCATGGATGCCAAGAAGATCCTGGTGATCCATCTGGATTATATTTGTGCAATAGATAGCCTTCCTGAGATTGAACTTCGCAACAGAAGTGGAAAAATCTTCTAGTCATTTCCTGATATCCAGCTTTATCCATTGCCATACATATAAATGCGCCGTCTCTTGGCCATACGTATGTATAAGTATCTCTATTAAACTGCATTATGTCTGAATCATTTGCTGCAATTATTCCTCCACGGTTATCTGCTTGTGTGCGAACTATGAGCAAACTTCTTTTGTACAGTTCTACGAGTTCAGGATCTAGTGATCCATATTCTTGATTTGTTTTGTGGACCCAACTTTCCCAATAATTTCTGGTGCTATCTTCCATTTGTTCTACGCCTTCTTCATTTATAAATTCATGAAGATCCAAGACTTCGTGTAATGCAGTCCCAGCGCAAAGCCACATATATACATCTGTTTCTTTGTCTGGCTCTACTACTGCGGTGAGTTCTATAGTGGAATCTACTGATCCTTGTTCTATGGGATGCTGCGAAAGAATTCCATCTTCTGCATCTTTCCATGTGCCTTCGAGTTCTCTGTATTCACTTTTGCCAGTTGTGAAAGATGTAAGTCCTTTGTCTGAAGCTGATCCTCCGACCAAGAAATATCTCTGTTTTCTGTAGTGAATTACAGAGTTAGTTCCTGGTTCATAGAATGCAGTATCTTTTTGTTTGTCTCCGTATGGATGAATATCGTGATGAAAATAGAATTTAACAGTTCGTATTTCTTTTGTATTTGTTTTGACTCTAAAGTGTCGTACAAGAATATCTTTTACAGGATGAACAAAGTCAGCTGCTTCCATAGAAATTCCTAAATTATCATTTGTCATC
>JABICL010000028.1 GCA_018652265.1 Candidatus Peribacteria bacterium | reverse complement strand
TAGCTCGTCTTCGTCTACGCTTCGCTCCGACTTCGACGTAGCATCCTCTCAAAGACTGAATCTCCCATCACGTCGTAGTTCGTCTTCAGACGAACGAAGACGGATGGGGCGAGAGATGGGAATTGAACCCACGACCCTCCGGACCACAACCGGATGCTCTAACCAACTGAGCTACTCTCGCCATGTGGGACGGATATTACCACAAAATTTGATTTAGTCGGCGAAGGATTTAGGGGTTTTGGGCTCTAGGGCTTTGCAAAACTAGTTCCTAAACCCCTAATCCCTAACTGCCCCAAATCCCTAATCTGTGGTATAATAATAGGATAAATATACACAAAAATAGTGATCACAAAACTCATCATATTCGCAATCCTAACCTTGCCAGTAGCCATTCTGGGCAAACGAGTAACGGATGAAAATGAAGGCAAGCACTACTTGCTGTTCAGTTATCTGGCTGGAAGTTTTGTAGCAGCCTCGAGTATAGCTTTTACGAGAAGTTTAACTCAGTTAGAAGGCAATGCATTTATGCTAGCTCTTGGAATTGTGGTAATAGTGGGGCTTTGGAAGTTTCTATTTGGTCCGTGGAATCCGCGTATAAAAGTTGCAGTACTTGGAACGTTTATTTTCTGGATTGCAGTGGATATTTTGCAAAAGCAAGATGGTAATGCAGAGAGGGTAGCTATGATTCTCGCAACTATAGTTGCGGCTGTTCCTGCAGGGATATGGTGTTTTCTATTTCTCAAACAAAACAGAAACAAAATCACAACTGTAGTTCTTACATTCTTTGCTGGAATGTTAAGTACTGCTCCGATTCTTTTTTATGATCATGTTGTAAGAAGTGGATATGATCTTCATTTCTTCTTGTTCAGGATAACGCCAGAGCATTTCATGAGGTCTTCTAAGACTTTTGTTACACATGCTCTTACTGGTCAATCTGGTGTGATTTCTGCAAGTGTTGCTGCGACTGTTGTTAGTTTCATTTTAGTAGGAGTCATAGAAGAGTGGAGTAAGCATTGGGTTGTAAGAAAAAGTGACAAGGCAACATTCAGTAGCATTACAGATGTAATACAGCTATCTGTAATTGCTGGTATAGGTTTTGCATTTGCAGAGAATGTTATAAATCCAAATTACTTCATAGCATTTATAAAAGACTATCTAATTCGTCCACAAACACCACAGTTTTTACCATTTCTTGGAAGTGTGTTTGGAAGAGCAATAATTACAAATATGGTTCATATAACTTGTTCTGGAATACTTGGTTATTACTATGGAATGGCATTCTTTGCGAGGCCAGTAATGGAAGATGACCGTGCACAGGGGAAAAGACATCAGTTAGTTGCTTTCTTGCATAAAACCTTGAGGATAAGACGAGTTGTAATATTTAAACATGTTTCAATGCTTCAGGGGCTAGTACTATCTATGGGAGCTCATAGTATGTTTGATACTATGGTTAGTTTGCCGGAAGTTCTTCCAGGAAATCCGCAAACAATTGGAGCCATGCTCGGAATGTCTAGTGGCCCACTTAATATGATCAATGTAGTTATGCTTGCAGCTTTTATATATGTATTTGGAGGATGGGTGTTGCTTAGATATCTGTTCAAAAAAAGAAAAGATGTTAAGGAATATGGACAAGTTCTAAATCAGGAAGTGTTTGTCCCTGCTCAGAATCCTGCGTAGACTATATACTTGTGAAACGCTTAACATATTTTTCTCTTTTAATAGTTTTTGTGTGCTCGCAGGGTGCATTTACCACTCATGCAGATAGCACAGTTACACGTGCAGATTTTCTGACAAGAGCGTCAGAACATTTGTACGGTAATCTTTCCAATGTGGGATTTTCTGCTCCTTTTCAGAATATTCCACGCGGAGCTCGTCCTGCTATAGGACTTGCCAGAGTTCTTGATGCATTACAAGGATGGGATTCCGATTGGAATACTCCTATAAGTAGAGGGGAAGCACTAAAGGTGCTCTTTGATTTAGTAAAAAGAAATCCTGGAGCAGAAAGAATAGATACATATCGTGATGTTAGATCAAAGAATGATAGGAGAATCCTAAAACAAGCTATGGATTGGCATCTTATAGAACCTCTCTCTAATAAGTTCTTTGGTTGGAATCGTTCGATAAGAGAATCTGATATGGATAATCTGCTTTCACATTTTGGTGCTAGATTTAAAACTCCTCTTGCTCTTCCAAGTGGTGCAAATGTTAGATCTGATGTGGATTCTGAAAAGAAGAATCCTTCGGTAAGAAATTCTAGAAGAAGTACTCCTACTCGTAGCAGAGGAAGAATAAATATAGAAATAGGGGAGTCTAAGTTAGATACAGGAAGTCGTTCTTCTGGAGTGCGCTCTATACAATCTTTCAAATTACCAAAGAGTGATTTATTAGAAGCTGTATGGGGACTTGTAACCAGTCAGTACTTGTATCCTGATCGAATAGATGAAAATGAGCTTGCATATACAATTGCAGAAAAAGTAATGGAGTCTCTAGGTGATCAGTATTCGATATTTATGAGACCAAGAAATGCCCAATCTTTTCAGCAACAGATACAAGGCGAGCTATCTGGCATTGGTGCAAAAGTAGAAAGCCATTCATCTGGAGGTGTAACAATTGTGAGTCCTCTTCCTGGTTCTCCTGCAATGAAAGCAGGAGTTCTTCCTGGAGATCGAATAACACATGTGAATGATGAATCTATAGTAGATCTAAGTTTTCAGGATGCAGTAGATAAGATAAGGGGTCCTATAGGCAGTATTGCAAAGCTCACAGTAGAAAGAGGTGGGGGTAAATTATCTATCGATGTAGTTAGGGCTAATATTGTTATTCCAGAAATAGTGATTTCCAGGCAAGGAGACGTAGCAATAGTAAAAATTGTTCAATTTGGAGCTAAGGTAAGAAGTGATCTTACTGCACTACTTCGTGAAGTGCTTGCAGAGGAGCCATCTGCAATTCTTATAGACCTTAGAAACAATCCAGGAGGCTTATTAGATGCTGCTGTAGATGTGAGTGCACACTTTCTTCCAGAAAATGCGATAGTTGCGCGTATAAAATCAAATAATAGCGAAAGAATAGAAGCAGTGCGTGATAATAGTAAATTTATAGTTCCAGAAGACATGCCTGTTTCTGTGCTAGTAAATGCTGGTTCTGCATCTGCATCCGAGATAGTAGCAGGAGCTCTAAAAGATCACGGAAGAGCGAAGATTTACGGTCAGAAAACATTTGGCAAAGGCACAGTGCAGCAAGTAGTTTCATTTGTTTCTGGCGAAAGCGTGAAGCTTACAATTGCAGAATGGCTTACGCCACTTAGTCGTTCTATAGAAGGGGAGGGAGTGATTCCTGATGTGCATATAGAAGGAGAAACAGTTGGCGGTAGGGATGATGTGTTGCTTAAGACTTTGAAACTTATTAAAAAGAAATAATGTTTATTCTTGCCTCCAAAAGTCCGCAGAGAAAAGAAATCCTGGAAAGGATTGGTATAGACTTTGAAATTATTCCTCCAGATTTCGATGAAACTTCCCTTGATGAAAGTGATCCTGTGAAACGTGCAGAGCTTCTTGCAATTTCTAAAGCTCAATCAGTATCTTGTGATCATCCAGATAGATGGGTTATAGGAGTGGATACTTTGGTAGTTTCAGAAAATAGTGAATTACTTGAGAAGCCTACCGATGCTCGTCATGCTCGTCGTATGCTTGAGCTTCAAGCTGGTCATAAGTCCGCTGTACATTCGGGCCTTTGTTTGATGAAAGGGAATAAGAGGCATTCGGGAGTAAATACTTCTTATGTTGTGTTTAAAAAATTAAGTAGCGAAGAGATTGATACATGGATGAGGACTAAGATATGGCAAAACCGCTCTGGAGGATTCCAGATCGAGGGAGAAGGGGAGAAATTGTTTAAATCTATAGAAGGAGAAAAAGATTCTATAGTTGGGTTTCCTGTTGGGCTTTTTGAGGAGCTTAAGGAGTTAACTAAGTGAAGGGCCTGAAATGCCTGCAATATGTGCAACTCTTGATCTAATTGTTGCCATATTCATGCCATCTTCAAAGCTTACTTTCAGTGTTCCTTGTTTATTCAATAAAGATGATGGATTTAGTGCTGCTCGAAGTTCCCCTATCACTCCACCGCCACTACAATTTTCTCCTGTAATTTGGAATATAAAGTTTCTTGATATAACTTGATCGGAATTAGGTATCGTGGTTCGATCATGTGTTTCTAATTTAGACATTTTGTTTTTGGAATAATCTAAATATATAAACTCTTGCAGTCATTTCTTCTGTAACTGTCACGGATGCCAGTTGTTCTTCTGTTGGCATTTCTATAATTCTTCCTCCACATCCGAAGTTAGGAGATCTCATTTGCCAAGCTGTCATTGCTATCTTTTCTTCTGTTCCAAGTCTATCCCCCAAAGTATCCATTGCAGATCTTTCATCATCGCTTAAGTCATCAGGAGAATCCCATTCCTTGAGTGGGCGGTTTTCTGTAAAATTCTCAATAGATATAGGTTCTCTAGTTATTATCATAATTGCGCACATCATATTCATAATTTGCTAATACTTAAGCATTTATAGAAAAATTGGGAAATATAACGAAATATGTTATATTTATAACAATGATAAAAATATCAGATGTTATAAAAGATATAGTTACTGGTAATCCCTTCTTACAGTTTGGCATTCAACACAAGTTGCTCAATCTTTCACAAGTTACAAAATATTTAAGGCCAATCGTTGCAGCTAAATCCAAAAAAGAAGTAACAGATAGTGCGCTTCTAATGGCGATCTCTAGACTTCAAGGAGAAATAAGTAATAAGGATTTGCAAAGAGATAAATTCAGTTTAGAAAATATTTCTATTCACACAGGACTTGCAACTTTTACTTATGTAAAAACAGAAGCATCTCTAAGGGGAGCATATAAACTTCATACAACAGTTCATAACGCTAATGGGTATATAACTATCTCGGAAGGAACAAATCAGATAACTATTATCGTGGATGCTAAATATTCTTCTCTTATAAAAAAACTTATAAGACAAAAGCCACAATTTGCTCATGAGAATGTTTCTTCTGTGGGGATTACTTTTTCCGAAGAGTACATAAGGGTCCCAGGAATGATATATATGATCATTCAGCAGCTCATGCTTATGAATATAAATATTCTCGAGGTCTCATCTACCTATACAGAGCTTGCTATATATATGGCAAACGAAGACATAAAGCCTGCATTCGAGGTATTGCATAGTATTTTTGTGGAGGATTAGATTTGTCATTATTTCCAAGGATTATTGGACTTTATGTAAAGAAAGTTGTATAAACTGGGTCATGAATAAACAGCTAGTTGATCAGGAAAACTCTAATAGAGTAAATGGGAATGGCGAAGTTTTCATAGAAATTAGAAAATTTCAAAATACCATTGCTAATATTCGAAATGCTAGAGAATATATAATATCTACTATTGGTGAAATTTTAGGAGCATCAAGAGGAGTTCGTGTGTCTACAGCTCTTGAGGAGGCGCTAGTTAATGCGGTTAGACATGGAAACGCTCTCGTAAGAAATGGTAATGTTGTAAGAGATGATAGTGATAGAACAGATTTGCCTGATGAAAATAAGAAAATACAAGTTGTTATTTCAGCAACACAAGATTTTGTACGTGTTGAAATATCTAATTAATTTAGAGTTCCATTTGATCCTAATGATGTTCCTGATCCAACAGATGAGACTTTAATGGAAGAAGACAATGGAAGAGGAATTCTAATGATGCGCGCTTTTTCTGATAGAGTTGATTGGAATAGAGGAAGAAAAGGCGAATATCTTGGTAATCGTGTTTTTATGGAATGGGACATAGAAAATAATAATTCAGCCTAAGTAAGGCAATCCTGAATGGATTTTGTGTGGAGAGGAAAATAGGATTGTTAATTAGTCTTCAGATTCAATTTCAGTTTCCATGCCTTCCACATTCATTATTCTGCGAAGTTCTGTAACTCGCATTGTATCTTTTATAACGTCATTTGGATTAATAAGATCTATTGGTAATCTGAAGCGACTTCTTGCAGCTGATAATGAGCCTAGTAATGATCCACTAATTATTTCTGCTCCGCTGCAATCCACTTCTATCCCTACTGCCTCTAATCCTGCGTCTCTAATATCAAAAAATATTTCTGGTATTTTTTCTCCCAAAATTATTCCATCATTATCTTGCATTATTCCATCCTCAAATCCAGATCCTTTTATTACAATCTTTGCTTCATCTTCACGGCCAACATTTAAGCCCATTACATTTCCTTTTAAATTAATGCTATATCCATGATTATGGTTATTCACAACATTCTCTTCAGTGTTAGGTGAATTAGCTATTCTATTTACGGAAAATAATTTGGTTAGAATTCTCATGTTTTGAGCAAACTACTACGAAACTAGATTTTGTCAAATATATGCCCCATCTTCTTCTGTTTCGCCTTTAGATACTTAGATTGTCTGTCAGATACTGGGGGAATCTCTATAGATACGCGCTCTATGATCTCTAGGCCAAAACCGGAGAGACCTACTACTTTTCTAGGGTTATTTGTAAGTAAGCGGATTTTTGAGAGGCCAAGGTCCTTAAGTATTTGTGCTCCAGTTCCATAGTCTCGAATATCATCTTCGAATCCAAGCTCGCGATTAGCTTCTACAGTATCTAGGCCATGTTTTCTCTGTAGCTCATATGCTTTCATTTTGTTTGCAAGGCCTATGCCTCTTCCTTCTTGTCTCATATATAAAACAACTCCAGAATTTTCTTCTGAAATTATTTTCATGGATTCATCTAGTTGTAATCCACAATCACAATGTGCGGATCCAAATGTTTCTCCGGTAAGACATTCAGAATGAACTCTTACTAGAGTAGGGGACATGGGATCTATATTTCCTTTTATAAGTGCTATGTGCTCTTCTTTGTTTAGTAAGTCGTTATAAATATGTAGGCCCCATACTCCTGTGTCTGTTTCTAATTCAGTTTCTACTTCTTTTCTTACAAATGTTTCATTTCTCCTTCTCCATGCAATTAGATCTTCTGTAGAAATTATTGGTATATTGTGTTCTTTAGAAAATTCTTTAAGAGCAGGAAGTCTCATCATTGTTCCATCATCATGCATAAGTTCAGATATTACTGCTCCTTCTCTAAGTCCTGCAAGACGACATAGATCTACTCCTGCTTCTGTATGGCCTGCACGCTTAAGTACTCCTCCATCATTTGCTCGCAAAGGGAAGATATGACCTGGACGTCTTAGGTCTTCTGATTTGGCTATAGTACTTATAGCAGCCTGAATAGTTTTTGCTCTGTCTGATGCTGATATTCCTGTAGTTACTCCGCTTGCCGCTTCTATACTTACAGTAAAAGGAGTTTTTCTGTGTGATGTGTTGTTTTCTACCATTGGTGGAAGTTCTAATTTATTTGCTATCTCGTTACTAAGCGCAAGACATACAACTCCTCCAGTAAACCTGATAAGAAAAGTCATTTTTTCTGTGTCTATATATTCTGCTGCGCATACTAAATCTCCTTCGTTTTCTCTGTTTTCATCGTCTATTACTATCACGAATTTACCAGATCGAATTGCATCTATGGCCTCTGGAACATTGTTGGTAATCATCAAATACAGATTATTTCCTTATTGGTTCCAATGGAAGCAATTATCTACCTAAGTTCCACAGTATAAGTCTGAGTTTCGGTTGCATTTTTCTTCTTCTTTACAGACACATACCAGTCTCCTGGATCGTATTCTTCTGTATTTCCACATTTAGGAATGCTGAAGCTAGATAGATCTACATTATCTGCAGGGAAAAGCATGCAAGAAAGATCATCTACTGAATTTACTTTTACTCGGTGTGCTTCTCTAGAATTTACAGAGAAGTGATACCAGTCTTCGTAGTCTCCTTCTGATAAGGTGTCAGTTCGTGGACGGCTTACCTTAAGTGTTACCGCGTCTACAAATCCATCGTTTCCATCACCTAGTCCATAATCAACATCTAGAGAGTAATCAGCACCTTCACTTGGCGATCTTATTTCTATTTGATAGCTTCCGGCTCTTAGTGATCCGTTTATAAAACATCCGCCGCCCTCTTCGTAACCTATAAAGAATTCATTGGAGAATCCATTTTCCCCTAGTAGATACAAGTAACATTTAAGCCCTGTGCTTGCAGATGTTAAGTTTCTTGCTTCTACTTTTACTCTGGTATTTGTAGATATTTCGAAGAAGAATGCAGATGCACCACGCTCTCCAGTTTCTCCTGTTTTGTATATAGGCAGATCCTCACCTGAGGATGTAGGAGGTGGATTATTATTTGAATTGTTGGAAGGTGGACTTGATGGAGATGGAACTTCATCTTCTTCATCGTCATCATCATCTTCAAGGAAGTTATCTTCTGTATTTAGTGCTCTGTATAAAATCTCTGCTGCACTTGCTCTGGTTAATGATTCACTAGCATTAAAAGTATTGTTTTCTGTAAACGATGCAGGAAGCAAACCTAAGGCTATAGATCTATGTAAGTAAGGGGCATACCAAGCACTACTAGTGATGTCTCCTATGAAATCTATGCTGAGACGATCTTCTTGTGTGAGATCTGGAATAGTAAATTCCATGCCATTTAGAACCATCTTTAGTGCTTCTACTATATTTACTATCTGTTGAGGTCTAAAAGTTCTATCCGGATAACCTTGCACGAACTTATTGTGCATTGCTGTACATACCACTGTAGAAAACCATGCTTCGCTTGGTACATCTTTTGCACATCCATGATAAATGGAACGAGTTTCTTTTCCATTTGCGCGATATATAAGAGTTAGTAACTCTGCGCGATTCAAGTGTCTATCTGGAGCAAAGGTTCCATCATCATTTCCTTGCACTATTCCTCTTCTTTGCAAATCATAGATTGCAGTTGCATTCTCATGTTCACTTGGAACATCAGGAAAACTTGCTGCAAGAGAAACACTTGGAATAAATAAAACTGCGGTTATGGCTAAAGTAAAACGTTTCATATAGTTAAATATAATTTTACGTTGTTTTTTATATAAAATGCAACTGGTTGTTATTTACAAACAATGTTATGTAGCATCACTGCGTAAACTTAACACTTCAATAAGTATTTTTGCAGATTCTTCTGCACGCGATATTCTTTTTTTGGCTTGTGCAAGTGATGAAACGTATAAGACTGCATGAATGATTGGTATGTTTTTTTCTAATTGAACTTGCATAATGCCATCTGTGCATCCTCTTGCG
Organism: Candidatus Peribacteria bacterium; assembly: GCA_018652265.1. Classification (GTDB taxonomy): domain Bacteria; phylum Patescibacteriota; class Gracilibacteria; order Peribacterales; family Peribacteraceae; genus JABICL01. The sequence continues at coordinate 10,094 of JABICL010000028.1, read as the reverse complement.
ATTTCTTCTGCATGATGAGTTTCTCCTTGAATAATTATTCCAATTGCGATTATTCCATCTATTTTTTCTGTTTCTATGATGCGTTTGCACTCGAGTGGAATCTCAAATGATCCTGGTACAGTTGAGATTGTTAGATCTTCTTCTCTTATTCCATTGTTTATAAGTTCAGACATTGCAATGCCTTCCATCTCATCTATGAGTTCCGGATAGAATGCCGATCGAACTATGGCTAGGTGCATGTGAGGATGATAGGGGATATAGGAAATTCTATAAAAACATAAGTCATCAATTTTTAGGAAATTTCCTCTTCGGTTCCTACAAATCCTATTAATCTATCTTCTTCATTGAAGATGGGGGATATCACTATATGTGCATTATATTTTTCTCCTGTATTTTTATGATTTGTTATTTCACTTATAAATGGCCTTTGCTTTTCTCTAATTGTATTCCACATTTCTTCGTAATACTCTTTTGACATAAGTCCTCCCCATATATTTGGAGTTTTTCCAATTATTTCTTGTTGAGGAAATCCTGTAATTCGTTGAGTTGCTTGATTTGCATATAATATTGCTCCTTTCAAGTCTGTAATTATTGTATGAGTGAAGGAATATTTAACAGCAAGTCGAAAAACACCATGTTTTTCGAGCTGTTCCAATAATTTTTCTTGTTCTGGTGTAAGGATGTCCATTGTTATGATGATAATTGGTCTAATTAGATTTTTATAGTGTGATGATTATGAAATTGCGTTGTAGTGCATTTCCAAAACTGCTTGAAGGCCATCCTTCGCTTTTGCTGGCTTGCCAGCCGAAGTCGCAGCGACTCTGTTTTATCAGAAAATGCAAACTGCAAAAGTCTACGGATGGCAGCCTACGCTGCGCGTAGGCTGGTGCCGTGGGAGAGACTCGAACTCTCACAGGATTACTCCTACACGCCCCTCAAGCGTGCGCGTCTACCAATTCCGCCACCACGGCAGGTGACCAAAGGAATGTTGAAGCATTTTGCGATCAAAATCCAGGATTTATCTTGTGATTAGGCTGATAGAATAAACGCATGAGGGAAATTGATGTCATGGAAGTATTGCAAGAGTTAAAGAAAATGTACAAACCACCAAAAAGCTTCCTAAACCATAAGAATGCTTTTGAGCTTCTAATTGCAACAGTTCTTTCTGCACAGTGTACGGATAAGGTGGTAAATAAAGTTACAAAAGAGTTATTTAAGAAATATAAGAAGCCAGAAGATTATTTGAATGTTGGAAGCAAAGAATTAGAAAAAGATATTCACTCATGTGGAACATATAAAAATAAGGCAAAATTTATCAGGGGAACATGCGAGATTCTTATAGAAAATCACGGAGGTAAAGTTCCAGATTCTATGGAAGAGCTAGTTAAGTTGCCGGGCGTTGGCAGAAAGACTGCATCTATAATTTTGTATGTTGCATTTGGAAAGCTAGAAGGCATAGCTGTAGATACTCATGTGATCAGACTTTCTAATCGCTTAGGGCTTACAGGTGCCGCATCACAAGATGCTATAGAGAAAGATCTTATGAAGCAGTTGCCAAAAAAACATTGGGGAGAAATAAATCCACTACTTATAAGTCACGGTAGAAAAATTTGTGATGCTAAAAAACCAAAATGCAATCAGTGTGTATTTAAGAATCAGTGTCCGTCATCTGCTGCCATTTGAATTAGATAAAATATTTTTTTGATAAAGCCTCAATGAGGAGCTTTTTATAAGTTCTGGCAAGAGCTCTAAATAGATGCAGGCAGATGCCTTAATTCATTTGTAAATTTTCTACCTTCAGCCAATAATAATTGGTATTTTTTTTCAAAAATTAAAAAAGCCTCTTGTAGGGTAGTTGCAGATTGCTCTGCGGCAAGAAATAGGCTATCAAGTTCGCGTCGCACATCGTCATTTGTTACAAATTCGTATCTGTGAAAATTTGATAGTTTTCTTCTAGAAAGCATTTCAGAAAATAATTCCCACAATTTTTCAGGTTGTATTTCTGCAGATATTGCAGCAGTACAAGTGCGAGTAGCTGCAAAATCAACATCCATTGATGACATTGTTTCATGTGCCATTTTTAGTCTGACTAATAAATTCAGATTCTGTTAAAACTGAAATATTAAGTTCATTAGCTTTATCTAACTTACTTCCTGCTTCCTCTCCAGCTAAAACATAGTCAGTATTTTTACTAACAGTAGAACTTACTTTGCCTCCACGATCTTTTATCATTTTCTTTGCTTCTTCGCGGCTTAGAGAGGGGAGAGTGCCGGTAAGTACAAAGGTTTGGCTAGAAAAGATCTGATCCACAGTTGTTCCTTTTGGAAGTAAGCAAACAACTCCACCATTCTCAAATTTATGAATTAATGCTCTATGGTCTTCATTACTTATCCAATCAGCCAAAGACTTTGCAACTATTTCACCTATACCTTCAATTTCTTTTAGTTCATCTGAGGTATAACTCTGTAGTGTGTTTAAAAATTCAGAAAGTCTTATAGCTTCTAGGGTTTTTTCTAGTTCTTCTTCTACAAAAAGTGATTGTTGAGAAGATATAGATTGTTTTTCTTGGATTGTGAGTTTTTCTGTTTTCCATTTGAGTCTTCTAGCCAAAATTTCTGCTGTTTCTCTTCCTATATGCCTTATGCCAAGTGCAAAGATAAATCTATCTAGTGGAACTTTCTTTCCATTTTCTATAGAAGAAAGTGCATTATCTATTTTTTTCTCTTTAAACAAATCCAACTGAGAAAATTCGTTATCTGTTAAATAAAATATATCAGCAGGGTCACTTACAAAGCCTTTGTCTATAAGCTGATCTATAGTTTCTTTGCCAAGCCCTTCTATATTGAAAGCATATCTAGAAACTAGATGTTCTATTCTTTCTTTTCTCATTCCTTCACAATCTGTATTTGTGCATCTGTGTACTACTTCTCCTTCTGGTCGGCCGAGAGGCTTGTCACAGCTTGGACAATTTTTTGGATAATGGAATGCTCTAGAGTCTTTTGGTCTTAGCTTCTTAAGCGTCTGAACTACTTCTGGAATTATATCTCCTGCCTTTTGAATTATTACTGTGTCTCCTATATGAATATCCAGTCTATGTATCTCATCTTCATTATGTAGAGTTGCTCTAGAAACTGTAGTTCCTGCAAGCTGAAGAGGGGTAAGGAGCGCCACAGGGGTTATAGCTCCTGTTCTTCCTACTTGTAGTTCTATATCTAGAATTCTCGCTGTACCTTGCTCTGCTGCAAACTTGTATGCGCGTGCCCAACGTGGAGCTTTTGCAGTGGAGCCAAGATCATGTTGAATTTTTAAATCATTTACTTTGAGTACTATTCCATCTATTTCGTATAGGAGCTCGTCTCTTTTCTTCTCCCATTGAGAAAGAACATTATCTGCCGCTTCCATGCTTTTTATAACTCTGTGCTCTTTGTTTACAGGTAGTCCAAGACTTGCAATTGTTTCTAATATTTCAGTTTGATTCTTTAATCCAAGTTTTTCTACAGTTTCTCTATTTAATCCATAGCAAAAGATTTGCAATTCTCTTTGTGATGCAATGCTTGGATCTAATTGCCTCACTGATCCTGCTGCTGCATTTCTAGGATTTGCAAATTTGTCTTCATCTTTAAGTTTGGCATTCAATTTATTCAGTGATGCTTTGTTCATATAGACTTCTCCAGAAATCTCGATCGAGTGATTAATATTTTTTGATTCTCTTAATTTAAAAGGAATTGATTCTATAGTTCGTACAGCATGTGTTACATCTTCTCCCTCTATGCCATTACCACGCGTAACAGCTCTGGCAAGTTTTCCATCTTCATATACCAAAGTAATATTCAATCCATCTATCTTTAGCTCTGCGATGTATTCGAGTACTGCACTTTCATTATCTAGCGCTCTTCTTATTTGATCTTCCCAATCTGCTAAATCATCAGGGGAAAATGCATCCATAAGAGATTCCTTCTGTGTGATATGACGAATTTTTGGAAGTCTTCCATCGAGTGCTGCTCCGACTCTTTGAGTAGGAGAATCCTCTGTTATTAAATCTGGAAATTCTTTTTCTAATTCTATGAGTTCTTTCTTCAATGAATCACGCACAGCTTCACTTACTTCTGATTTATCCAATATGAAATATTCATGATTTCTTTGCCATATTTCTTCGCGAAGTTTAATTACGCGATCTTGTGCTTCTGCTTCTGTCATTCCAGTATATTCTACAGCTTTTCTATCGCTAGTTTCACAATCTTTGCAACTTCTGCTCTATTTACAGAATCATTTGGTCGAAAAGTGCCTTTTGGAGTGCCATCTGATTTTTTGTCACCAGAGATAATGCCAAGGGCATATCCATATGCAATGTCATTCTTGTATTCGTGAGAAGTAGAGTCAGAAAATGGAGGGTTGCCCTCAGGAGCTTCTATTTCGAATGCTTTGAGCGTGTAATGAAGAACTTCTGCACGAGTTGCTGAAGCATTTAATGTTCTTCCTCCAAGACCCAGGTCCATTTTTTCTGAACATGCAACAAAGCTTGCTGCCCAATGCTCGCGAGCATCTTTTCTTTCTGGAGTGCCACATGCATCTGTATCTACGCCGGCAGATAGTAATGACATTTTGAGTGCTGCAGGTCTAGAAACATTACCTCCAGGATCGTAGCCAATTATTTTTCCACTGTTATCTTCTTTTCCGGAAACTATGCCGAGTTCTACTAATGATAGTATGGAGGAATAAAACCATGCGCTTTTTTCTACATCCCAAAAAGTAATATCTTCTCCACTTCGTTTGAATGTGAGGTAATTATCTGATGCACCACTTTCTTCTGCTGCACTTTCTAGATCTTCTAGTAATGAATTTAATCCAGTTTCATCTCCGGAAAGCTCTTGTTCCATAAGGTCCAAACTTTCTGTGAAAGTACCTACATCTATAAAAGCATAAGAAGCTTGTGGAGCTAAAAGAAGAAATGCTACGAGCAAGGTCAATGTACGCATGATGATTCGGGGGAAATAATTGCGCTAGTAGGGATGTTAGCACTTAAAATGTTAAATCAATCATTCATTTTCGCTTGCAAAAAAATTTGTGTGCCGTGTTATCACTCTTTGTTTATAAGGTTTATAGAGTAGTATTTAGTTTAAATAAGAATTTTCCCCTTATTATCATGGTAAAAAAAGTAGCTACAACGATGTTTTATATGACATCTTTTGTTTTTCTGTTTCTAGTCGGAGCTAATTTCTCAAGTGCACAAGATTACATGACAGATAGTTTCGAATGTCCTACAGATGTCATTTCTGAAGCAAAAGAAAAGTGCAGCGTGCTTGTAGATGATCAAGCTGTAGAAGATTGTGTAAGAAAAAATTTGGTAAGCGCAAAGAAAGATGGTGAATGTGGTGATGCTTCGGATTTTCGTAAAAAAGATTCGATAACTACGCATCACGAAGAGCCAAATGTAGATTTTCATCGTGAAAGAGAAGCGGACACTAGAATGATTGGCGAAATATTTGGCAAAGCTGTGGGAATGCTTATAAGCCTCTCGCAAGAAGATTTACCCGATGATATGAAAAGCAGAGTGCAAGATGCACTGCTTTGGTTTAGTGGTGCTGTTGGAGATATTTCCAGAGGAGGGGATGTAGGAAAGCTCGTTGCACAAGCAAAGGATCATTTGCATGAAATTATTTCTATGATGAATATGCATCCAGGTATGGAACCCGGAATGGGCCCTCGTTCGGAGGATGGTCCAATGTTTGATGGTCCAAATGTAGAAGAAATGAAGATGGAAATAGAAGACATGCTTGCAATGTCGGAGGAGATGTTAAACAAAATTCCTCTAGCTTTTAAAAGAATGTCTGAAAAAGGATATGAAATAGATGGATGGAAAGAAGAGGTAGATGCAGCAAGAGAAAGATTAAGAGAGATGAGATCTATATGTAAAAATGCTTTAGACAGCGAAGATCGTGAGGATTTTCATAAATGCTTCGAAGGATTCAAAAATTTCTTTGAGAGGCATATGAGAAAGTTAGAAATGCTTGCAGTGAAAAATGCTCCACATCAAGTTATAGAAGAAATAGATGAAGAATTTGGGTTTGATGACTATGGCCCAAAAGATCATGGGCCACCACCTATGCATGGTGTTAATGAAGATTTCCCTCCTCCTATGCATGATCCTATGTATGACAGATCTACTGGTGAGCAGTTTGATGGATATATGGGACCACCTACGCATATAACAGTTCCTCCAGAATTTATCGATCCTGGTCCAGATTTTTATCATAGGCCAGATAGTGATGATGATATGTGGAGACCAAAGCCTATGCCAGAACCAATGCCTTATTATCCTCCACCACCTAGATGGAAAGATGATATGAATTCAGATTGGGATGATGACGATATTCAAATTCATGATATGGGACCTGGTCGCATGAGAAATTTAACTGATCCTTATATAACAAAGCCATACTATCCATCTCCTCTACCACCTCCACCTCCAATCGGAGATAGTACAATGCCACATGATGCAGCTGGAGGAGGAACATTTTTGCCAGGTGGCGGAATGCCATTGCCACCACCACCTCCACCTACTGGCCCAATCGGAGATGGAGGCGGTCAATATTTACCAAGCGGTGGATTTCTACCTCCCCCACCACCTCCACCTCCACCAATTGGAGATAATATGATGCCGCAAGGTTTCGGTGCAGATGGAATTGCTGATTATTAGTTGTGTGCTACTACACAATATTATTTTTTTGCGAAGTGTCTACATATAAGTTTTTTGTTATGCTCAAGTAAATGAAAATTGCAGTAATAATTGCAGGCACAAATGAGAAAAGTAATTGCGATGTGCTTGCACAAGCTTTTATGGATGGAATAAGCGCTGTATCAAATGACAATATAGATAGTATTTCTAGAATTAGATTAAAAGATTTGAAAATAAATCACTTTAGTTTGGAGGATTACGATGTAGATCATTCTGATGAAGAAGATTTCTCCGCAGTTCGCAAAAAGATAGAAGAGGCAGACGGAATAGTTTTTGCAAGTCCTGTATGGAACTTCGCAGTTCCGGCACATCTAAAGAATCTGATAGATCGAATGGGAGAATTTGCATTAGATGAAACAAAGTCGAAGGGCATTTTGAATGGCAAACCTTTCTATCTTATCTTCACAGGTGGGGCACCATATGCTGCTTGGAAAGGGCTTATGAGCAAAACCACTAGCTTCGTTCCAGAAGGGATTAAATATTTCGGAGGAAGTGTGATTGGTTCGCATTTTGAGGGTAGGTGTACCCTTGGCAAGGGTAAGTTTGGGTTGGTGGTGGATAAGAGGGAGGGGAGTCTGAGATCTTTGCGAGAGCAGGGAACTAGATTTGGGCTAGTAGTTCAGGAGTATTCTAAAACTGGAAAATTACCTGCAAAGCATGCTCTACTCAAAAGAATTTATGCAGTTGGGCAGGGGGTTATGAAAAAGTGGACTTAAATTTATATTCAGTTTGTGGTATTATATTGTTGTCATGACAACAATTACTATTGATGATGATCTTGGCTTTGAAAAGCAATCATTTGCTTCTGTTTCAGACATGATTGCCTTCTTAGAAGAGCAGAATATTTTTGTGATGATTCGTGAAATTGATGACGTAGATTCTGAGATTGAAAATAAGGCAACAGAAGCAATTAATCAGTTTGATAAAGATCCATCGTCATTTTCAAATCTATGAAAGTGGTAGAACATGAAAGGGTTATTAAATATCTCGATTCACGCGGATTAAATGATCAGTATCGTAAAGTTAAGCAGCTTATTTCTGGTGGTTTATTTAGAAGTGTTAAACTTAAAAAAAGAAAGCCAACATCAGCAAATATTTGGTATTTTAGAATTAATCGTCAGTATCGTGCTTTTTGTACAAAAAAAGATGATGTTCTAATTGTTTTTGAAATAGATGATCATCAGTAATCTTCAACGATTGAGATCATTTCATTATAAATTCTACTCTTCTCAAACGATTCCCAAACTTTTGGGCCGCCTTCTACTAGTACAGATGAAATTCCTTTTTCTTTGAGTAATTCCATAAGATCGGGGATTGGCATCTTCTCGTTTACTACAATTGTCCGATCTGCATCGGAATCTGTAAGGACTTTTGAATCTGTGGGAACTTTTGAGTTTGGGTCAAGAATAATTCTAATAGGGTCTCTTTTTTCTTCTATCCCAAATCTAACATTCAATTCTGGATCATCCGCAACTACAGTTCCAGCGCCCACAAGTATTGCGTCATGCTGTGCACGTAAGTTCATATGTGACCATTCGTCTTGTTCCTGCGATGTCACATGTTCGTGAGCGACTTTCATATCTTTTGTAAGAGCTTTTTTTATAGTTACCCATGGTCTGCCATTTTCTGAGAGAGAAAAGAATCCACGATTAAATCTCCTGCATAGTGACTCTGCAATTGGCCCTATCACTTCTATTCCATTCTGTCTCAAGGAATTAGATCCAGAGTTGCTCTTGTCTCTTGCGCCAAATACAACAGTAGAAATCCCAGCTCTTATAATTGCATCTGTGCACGGTGGTTGTTTCCCCTGTTTGCAGCATGGTTCTATGTTTGTATACAGAGTTCCTCCGCGAGCTAAGTCTCCTGCCTTTCTGAGGGCAGATAGTTCCGCGTGCTCTTCTCCAAACTCACTATGCCATCCTTCGGTAAGAACCGATCCACCTTTTACTATCACGCATCCAACAAGTGGGTTAGGGGATACCTTTCCACGACCATTCTCGGCAAGCTCGAGGCAGCGACTTATAAAGTGATAGTGCACCCTTGGATAATAGCAAGAATTATTCGCCTTCGTATTCTTCCTTTTGTGCCAGTCCATTCATCTTAGCTCTATGCAAGAATGCACTTTGGCCTGCACCATAGTTATCCTTACTTCCTCCCCATGCCTTTAGTGCATCTTCCTGCAATGCTCTTCCATAACTAAAGCTAAGAACCCAAGGAGCGGATGTAGCTACTTTTGCACATGCATTTAGATTCTCTGTAGATTGAATAGAGCTTTGCCCTCCAGAAAGGAATACTACTCCAGGCATAGAAGCAGGTACTGAATTTTGGAATGTTTGAACTGTAGGTCCTGCTACTTCTTCTGGAGTGTCTTTTTTGGTTTCTTTTCCAGAGAGAACCATATTAGTTTTTAGAATTGTAAGTGCTGGATCTACTCCTTGCTCCTCGAACTTCTTGTACAAGGTAGATAATGTTCTTTCTGTAACAGATGCACATTGATCCTGAGTGTGTGATCCATCCATAAGAATTTCTGGTTCACATATAGGTACATATCCAGCATCGATTACCCATGCAGCCTGTTCTGCCATTACGCTCATAGCGTAATCTAGAAATGCAGCATTAGGTTCTGGTTCTACAAGTACTACTTGTCTCCATTTGGTAAATCCTAGCGTTCCGTTACTTCTCTCTGTCCAATTCTCGAGTCTTTTACCGAGCCCTTTAAGCCCACGGGTAATAGTTTGTGATCCGAAGTTAGGATGCTCTTCTTTTCCTTCATCATTTTTTATTCCTGGTACTACTCCACTTGCTGCAATCATCTCAGAGAATGTCTGACCAGATTCTCCTTTCTGATCTATGGTTTCATCGAAAAGTATTACTCCACTTATAAATTCCTCGTATCCACCTGTAGTAAATAACATATTTCTATATGCAATTCTGTTTTCTTCTGTATTTTCTACGTTTATAGAATCGAATCTCTTTTGTATGGTTCCTGTACTCTCATCTGCTGCCAGGATTCCTTTGCCTGGAGCGAGGATTTTTTGAATGTTATCTGAAATTCTTGCAGTGTCTGGCATAGTTTACATTTGGGAAAAAGACACTGGGATTTTATACAAACCAGAGCTTGGAAGCTACCAATACACTAATAATCGATATTAATGTAACGGTGGTTAGCAATAGTGATGACTGTTAAGACAAGCTGTGGCCTCCTCTTTCTCTGAGGATGATCTGTACCCCATAAAGTGGACACGGAAATCCACCTTCATCCACTGTTCCTTTTGTTACTTTTATCACTTAACAAAAGAGGAATATGAAAATCATATATTCATGCGAACAAATCGCACAGTTACAGAAGCATCCATGT
>JABICL010000018.1 GCA_018652265.1 Candidatus Peribacteria bacterium | reverse complement strand
GTTCGAGATCCGATAGGCTACTGTCTTACTCAGCCTATAAATGTAATTGATTACAAAAGGCCATGTGGAGGAGGTGGATTAAGTTTTGGCGGAGGTGGTAGCTCTTCTTCTGGCGGAGGTGGAGGATCTAGAAGTTTGCCTTCTGGCTATAGGGGTATTCCCTCCGGTGGAGGACTTGGGAATCTTGGCTTGGGCGGCATAAGTTCAAATGGATTGAACCTAGGTGGAATCGGAAGTGGCTTGAGAGATTCTGTAAGAGATATAGGTTCTGGCATAAGAGGTTCCATTGGAGATCTAGGTAATGGAATTAATTTGCCTGGCTTTGGGAATGGAATTACTGGTGCAGATCCAAATGATCCAAATGGAGATAGCCCGTTTGCAGATTACATATCTAACATGCTTGCTTACAAAAATGGAGATGATGCAGACGGCTCCAATTTATTCCCAGTAAATATAGGTGATGGAAATCTAGGATTAAATATCCCTGATTTTGATTTAGGAGATTTTCCAAATATTTCAGGTGACATTCTAGATCTACTACTCAATATAGATTCAGACTTTGATGGAGTTCCAGATTTATTCGATAATGACGACGATGATGATGGTATTCCAGATTATTTGGATGATGATAAAGACGGGGACGGCATTCCAGATTACCTGGATGACGATGATGACAATGATGGAATATTAGATATTTTTGATAATGATGCAGACGGAGATGGAATTCCTGATTACATAGATTACGATCGCAAAGATTCAGATGGAGACGGTATTCCAGATCTATTCGATAATGATGACGATAACGATGGAATATTAGATATAGATGACTTAGATGCAGATGGAGATGGGATACTAGATTTTGAAGATCCTGATCGTAGAGATACAGACGGAGATGGAATTTCAGATATCTTTGACGACGATGATGACAATGACGGTATTCCAGATTATTTAGATGACGATGACGATGGAGACGGTATCCCAGATTCATTAGATCCAGATAACAAAGACACAGATGGAGACGGTATTCCAGATATCTTTGATGAAGATGATGACAATGATGGTATCCCAGATATTTTTGATGACGAACTATCTATTGATCCAGATTCAATTACAAACGGGGTGAATCAAAACTACAATTTAGAGAACATGCCACAGACGGGGGTTTATGTGCCGTGGTTTCTGAGGTGGTTGTTATAGTATTGAGAGCATCCTCTCGACTCGTTGTGCTTTCCTCGAGCATTTGCCTTTGGCGAATGTCGAGAGGCAGCACAACTCACTCGAGGAAAGCTTGGTTCTTCAGCATGACATAAACTATTCGGTTAGCTCAGTATTAAGCTTCTTCCATATCTCTATAGTCTCTTCATCTGCAGTCCATCTGTTTATCTCTATTCCGTTATCTAGAAGACAGTTAATTAGTCTTATCCCATCTCTTCTTACGCATACTGGTGCTTTAGTAGCTGTTTTTCTGTTACCGGAAGCTGATTGAGATTTTTTTAGATCAACAGTCTGTGATCTAAGTGCTCTACGTCTTTCTGAGATACTTCTCAATGTTTTTGTTCTGGAGTCACCACTTGCAGAGTGCAATCTTTCTTCTGCAGATCTAGAATCTGTTCTACCATTTATATTTTCTCTATATATTTCAAAAGGAGAAAGCTTGTTTCTGCTTCTTGCTCTTTCTTTGAGCATATTTGCTCTTGAATTTCTATTCAATATTCTTGCTGCTCTTATATCTCTACGATCGGATATATTTGCTCGAGGAACATTTTCTTTTCGAATTGAATTCATGCACGCATGTAATGAGAGCCCTTTTTTTCCTGTGCATGGATTTGCAGAATGCAAATGAGATGCTTGTCTTTTTCTTGTAGGACTGACTGTATCTTCTCCTGTTATTACAATTTCTTGAGTTACCTGTTTGCTGGTTTGATATGTTCTATCTATTGCATTCACGATGATTGTATATTCACCTGCGCGAGTATAAATGTGATTTGCATTTGTGCCATCTGCTCTTCCGGTTATTACCTCATTTGCTTTTCCGGTTCCTTCCCAATCAATTTCATAGTTAAATCCTCTAGATTTTATAAATGATCCTTCGTCTATTCCCATAAGTGTAAAGTATAATCTTTCGCCAGTTTCCCCACTAGATGGACCATCTATACTAGGTGTTGGAACGGCTCCTTCTACTTGAATAAATAGAGTAGCGCTATGAGTTGCATTTATATGATCATTTCTACTGATAGCCTTTAGAGTTACTCCTCCTCTTGCATTTGGATTTACTGATTTAGAGATAAATATCTTTACTGGAATTGTTGCTGAATATTCTGAGCTTATAGAAACTGCAGCAGGTAAATCATTTTCTACTCCCCACCCCATTTCAGATATTAGTTGCAAATCGTAAGTATCTGCTTTTGTACCTTTATTTTCTATAGTGAAGTCATGAGTTATTTCCATGCCACTGTGCAGAGATCTCTCCAATGGATCTGCTGCTGTTACCTCTACTTCATAAGTAGCAGCAAGAGTTATCGAAGGAACGAGAAATAATACGAATGCAAGGATTGTTATCAATTTTTTCATAATACCTTCGATTGTACAACGAAAGGCTTATGAACTAAAGAGATGAAAATGAGTCTGTGTTCTAATAATTTTCAAGTAACAATTTTCAATTTTAATTCAATAATCAATTTACAATCATCAATGTTTGAAATTTGAAACATTGAAAATTGAATGAAAATTAGAAATTAGAAATTAGAAATTGAAAAATTTTTACAATACAGTTCGTTGCTAGATTTTCTTAAATTTTCACTTGGAAATCAAAGTCCCACCCGCTATTCTCCGTGAGACATGAATAACGGTTCAGAGCAGGGTTCCGAATCGGCTATAAAAGCCGGGGGGAGCAATTTTCCTGAAATTAAGACAATAATACTTCTCGGATCTGGTGCTTTAAAAATAGGAGAGGCTGGAGAGTTCGATTATTCTGGCTCTCAGGCCATAAAAGCTTTTAAAGAGGAAGGAAAAAGAGTGATCTTGGTAAATCCAAATATAGCAACCAACCAAACCAGTTGGGGACTTGCTGATGAGGTATATTTTTATCCTGTTACACCAGAGTTTGTTACAAAAGTTATAGAAAAAGAAAGGCCAGATGCAATTGCATTAAGCTTTGGTGGTCAGACAGCCCTTAATTGTGGGGTTGCACTGGATGAATCTGGGGTTTTAGAAAAGTTCAATGTGAAAGTTTTAGGAACTCCTGTGGATTCCATAAGAAAAACAGAAGATAGAGCTTTGTTTAATGCAGAGCTGAAATCAATAGGCGTTTCGGTTCCTAGGTCATTTGCATGTAACTGCGAACCTGAAGCTATGAAAGCAGGAGAAGAGATAGGATTCCCAGTCATTATTCGTGGAGCATTTGCACTTGGAGGAAAGGGGAGTGGTAGAGCAAAAAATGGGAGCGAACTTGCGGAAATGCTCAAGATTGCTTTTGTAGAATCTCCTCAAGTTTTGGTAGAAGAAGATCTTACTGGGTGGAAAGAGATTGAGTACGAAGTTGTTCGTGATTCAAAAGACAATTGCATAACAGTGTGTAATATGGAGAATTTTGATCCACTTGGTATTCATACGGGTGAATCTATAGTTATTGCTCCAAGTCAGACTCTAAACAATTCTGAATATCAGATGCTTAGATCTATAGCTCTCAAAGTAATAAGGCATCTTGGTATAGTTGGGGAATGTAATATCCAATATGCTTTGGATCCTGAATCAGAGAAATATAGAGTGATAGAAGTAAATGCACGCTTGAGTAGATCCTCTGCATTAGCTTCCAAGGCTACTGGATATCCACTTGCTCACGTTGCAGCTAAGCTCGCATTAAATAAGTCTTTGCCAGAAATAAATAATGCTATTACCAGAGTAACTTGTGCAGATTTTGAGCCAGCACTTGATTACGTTGCAGTAAAGGTTCCTAGATGGGATCTACAGAAATTTCAGCATGTATCTGATCATGTAACCTCTGAAATGAAATCTGTGGGAGAAGTTATGGCTCTTGGAAGAACTTTTGAAGAAGGATTACAGAAAGCCCTTAGAATGATAAATGTGGGAGCTGATGGATTTATTTCTAAACTTGAGTTTTCAAATTTAGAAGCAGAGGTTAGTAAGCCCACTCCTCGTAGAGTTTTTGCTGTGTATGAAGCCCTCAGAAATGATTGGTCAGTTGAAGATATAAATAAATCTACAGGTATAGATAAATGGTTCGTAGACAAAATGCAACGCGCTTCCAAAGTTCAAAGAGAAATAGAGCATCATAAGTCTGGTCCTATTCCAGAGGATCTTCTAAGGGCTGCAAAGAAAGTTGGATTTTCTGATAGCGCTATTGCAAGTGTTAGAGGAGAAAATGAAGTAGACATCAGAAAGAGAAGAAAAGAATTAGAGATTCTTCCTGTTATAAAACAGATAGATACTCTTGCTGGAGAGTTTCCAGCACAAACTAATTATTTGTATATGACATATCATGGGACGGAGAATGATGTTGATTTTGACACTGCGATCCGCGATCCGCGATCCGCGATCCGAAGCGAAGATTCGGAACGCAGAACGCAGAACGCAGAACGCCCAAGGGCAATCGTTCTCGGTGGCGGTCCATATTCCATAGGATCATCTGTAGAATTCGACTGGTGTTGTGTGGAATCTGTGCGCGAACTTCAAAAGCAAGGTTACGAAGTATCTATGGTAAATAGTAATCCAGAGACTGTAAGTACAGATTACGATGAATGCGATCAGCTTTTCTTCGATGAGCTTTCGTTCGAGAGGGTTATGGACATAATTGATATTGTAACTCCAGAAGGAGTTACGGTTTCTATGGGAGGACAAATTCCAAATTCACTTGCCCCCAAGCTTGCAGCTGCTGACATTGCTATATTTGGGACTAAGCCTGAAAATATCGATAGAGCAGAAGATCGTCACAAGTTTAGTTCTTTGCTAGATAATTTAAATATTGATCAGCCAGAGTGGAAAGAATTTTCAGATATTCGTGCTGCAAAAACTTTTGCAGATGGATGTGGATATCCAGTAATAGTGCGTCCTAGTTATGTTTTGTCTGGCGCTGCTATGGCAGTTGTTCATTCCGATGAAGATTTAGAAGGATACTTAAATCAAGCAACTAGCGTGGCTAGTGGAGCTACTGTTGTTGTTTCTAAATTTGAGCAAGGGGCTAAAGAAATAGAATTCGATGCAGTAGCGCAAGATGGAAAAGTTTTGTTATATGCAATTGGTGAACATGTAGAGAATGCAGGGGTCCACTCTGGTGATGCGACTATAGTTCTTCCGCCGCAGAAATTAAATCTAGAAACATTGAGTAGAGTAAAAGTTATTGCAAAGCAGATAGCAGAAGCGCTTTGTATTTCTGGTCCATTTAATATTCAGATTCTTGCGAAAGATAATCGTTTGAAAGTTATAGAATGTAATCTTCGTGCAAGTAGATCATTCCCATTTGCAAGCAAGGTTACAAATATTAATTTTATAAAACTAGCGACGCAAGCGCTGCTTGGAAAAGCTCCAACTGATAAGAAATATCAGACAATTGATCTAGATCATGTAGGAGTAAAGGCGGCACAGTTTAGTTTTTCTAGACTAAAAGGCGCAGATCCAAGGCTTGGTGTAGAGATGGCAAGTACAGGAGAAGTTGCATGCTTCGGAGATACTGCAGAAGAGGCTCTTATTTCATCTCTTCTTTCAGTTGGATTTACGCTTCCAAAAAAGAACATACTGGTAACGATTGGAAAATTGGAAGACAAAGTAGATATGTTGTCCGCTATGGAATCCTTAAATAAGTCAGGATTTATTTTGTATGCAACACAAAGAACGCATGAATTTCTTGAGTCTCGTGGAGTGCCTTCGGCATTGCTTTACAAAATAGGCGAGCCTAGAAGTCCAAATATAAGAGAGTACTTAGAAAATCGTCGTTTGGATCTGGTTATAAACATTCCTCAACACTATAAGGGCTCTGAGATGACAGATGGTTACCATATGAGACGACTTGCAATTGATAGGGGAATACCCCTAATTACCAATGTTCAGCTTGCAAAAAGAATCATTGAATCTATAGAGAGAATCGATCCTTCAAACATGAAGGTGAAGTCATGGAATGAGTTTGTAAGTTGAATAAAAAATTTATTCAATAATTAAACTAATCAGCTTAGAAATCTCTGCTCTGTTTATATATTCATTTGGTCTATCGACCATTTTTAGATTTTTCTCTTTTAATATAGCGCTTGCGAGATTTATTACTTCTTTCCGAGTAATAGGGCTATGAACATTTGTAGATGGGCCTAGTGCAGATAAATCGATATCTTCTATGCAGGCAACATATGGGGAAGCCCACGTGTTTCTAGCAGATTTGTTTAGTGTGAGATGAGATTCTATAGCTTGCATATCTTTTGCTTTTATAAGCATCTTAAGTGCCTCTGCGATTGTTACGGTTTTTTCTGGCTTAAACTCTCCGGTTGCATATCCTTCTATAATTTTTCTATTTGCAAGATTGTAAACATATTTTGTAAACCATGAGTTTGATGGAACATCTACAAATTCGAAGTTAGTATTTGCTTCTTCGATTACTTCGTTTTCTTTTTCATCTTCCTCTTTTTCCTCTAACTCCTTTCCATCCTTTATGTACCCTTTCCTTTTTTTCAAAAACTTTTCAAATGCTGTATCTATAAGTTTTTGCATAGATGCAATGCTTCCTCTCCTGCCACCATTACTTACAGAGCTCGTTGAGGTTTCGCTACTTGAAGATGGAGTACTTCCAAAGAGTCCAAATGTAGAAAAGCTTTGAGTGCTACATGTAACAGTATTTGTATCCTGATCAACTGTGCATGAGCTAAGCGCGTTCCACGAAGAGCCATCATGTCTATAAATCCACAAAGAAGATTCAGTTAAAGATGAAATCTGAGTATCTGTGTATTGCATAGTTACTGTGATATCTTCATCGAAAGATGTAACAAGTGTTGCCCCACTTATTGCACGAAAATCATATATATGATTTCCAACTTCTGTGAGTCCTGATGGATTGGAGATAAGAGCAAGAGTAGTAGTTTTATTTAGTCTTTTTATCTGAAATGTTGCATCGTTGTCTGAAAAGCTTGTGGGGATTGTTAATTCTGCACCAGAGCTATTGGTTATCACACTTACAGTCCCGCCTCCAGAAGTTGTAACAGCGCTGCCACTTTGAGTCTCTACTGTTGCATCATTTGTACATCCAGTTGTTGTAAATTGCAGTGTAGAGCCTGTAGTTGTATTTTCAGATGAGTCTACGGATATTGCACGATAGTAATAAGTTGAACATTCAACTAAATCCCCCAAAGATACGCTATGGCTTGTGACTCGTGGACTGGTATCTGCAAGAGTAGTTAAAGATCCGAATGCATTTGTAAAACCATATTGAACTTGGCTGGATGCTGCTTCATTAGTGGTCCAAGTAATACTGCTTCCTGTGGATACATCTGTTGCTTCATCGGCAGGGGATTCAGATGAAATAACTGGATCTGTGAGGTCAACAGTAGTGAAGTTCCATGTAGAAGTATCTGAGATTCCCGCATAGAAGTTTCCGGATTCATCGGGGAATGCATTTTGATGAATTTGCACATAGTAAGAAGTATTTTCATCTAGTGTTACTGATGGATTTATTGTGATACTTGTTCCACCCGATCCAGTTACTAGTGATCCTGTTACGCTGATTGTTTCTACGATTGAATCATTGGATGTCTTTTTTATAGTTACAGTTCCTGTTCCTGTTTTCCCTATGTTTTCATTGAATGCAATTACTAGATTTGCAGTTTGTGATACTCCGGTTAATTCGTCGGTAGGGGACAGCGTAGAAACAGATGGAGGAGTAGAATCTCCTGCTGCTTCCCACCAAGAAAGATCATCCGATGCAACTGATCCAGCTGCAACATCCAAATCTCCATCTCCATCTATATCTGCTACAGTTATTTGTTTTGGTGATCCAAAGTTCGAATCTATCGTTCTCTTTGTAAATCTCTCTGATCCATCATTTTCGTACCAGAGGACATCATTATCGTCGTATGAAGTTACAAGAACATCATTATCTCCATCGCCATCTAAATCTGCGGTGTGTACATCATCTACGAAAGATAAGGAATCATCTATTGTATATTCTGTAAAACTTTCTGATCCATCATTCTTGTACCAGGCAACACCATCTAAATATCTGGATCCTGCTACGACGTCCATTTCTCCATCTCCATCTAAATCTACAATATCTACCGAATCAGTGGATCTATGAGAACCATCTATTATGTGTTCTGTAAAACTTTCTGATCCATTATTTTCGTACCATACGACGTCGTTGTATATACCCTTGCAACTGACTATGTCTATATCGTTATCTTTGTCCATGTCTCCAGCGTCGACATCCCAAAATCCAGCATTGTTTGAATAATAAACTGATTTTTCTGTAAAACTTTCTGAGCCATTATTGTCGTACCATTTTATGTAAGATTCACTATATATACCTCCGACAACGTCTAGATCACCGTCGCTATCCATGTCTATAACAGTAATTCCTGCAGCTCCTGGCGCAGAAGAGTCTATAGATCTCTCTGTAAAGTTTTCAGATCCATCATTGTCGTACCATACGATCTTGTCTCCACTATTTGCAGCTGAAACTACTATGTCTTTATCTCCATCTTCATCTAGATCTACTGGGAATATAAATTCTGGATCAACGAAGTTGCTGTCTATGGTTACCTTTGTGAAGTTTTCTGATCCGTCATTTCTAAACCAATAAATATCGTCGTAAATCATATTTGCAGCCATGATGTCTGTGTCTCCATCGTCATCTATATCTATTGCATAGATTGTTCTTATACGAAGGACAGTATTATCTACTGGATATTCTGTAAAAGTAAGAGCTGCAGCTTCCGACACTGGTGCAAGAATCGGAGATATTGCTATCACAGATAATATGCTCAAATTCAGAATGCCTTTGCTAAATGATTTAAATTGCAATTTGGTGCCAATTTTACAATTCATTCATCAATTCATCCAGTCTTTCTATAGGGACTTCTTTTATAGGCAGTATGACTATCTGCCCTTTTTGTAAGTTATATTCTGCGAGTAGGTATCCTCCTATGTGTCCATCTTCGAAATATGCGATAAGTTTATTTTCTGGATAAAAATCAATTTCATATGCATAAAAAGAATCTGCTCCTAGAACTGGCTCCATTTCTATGAAGCTATTTATGTTATCTCTTACGTGTTGAGTTATACGTTTTTCGTCTATCTCCTGCTTTGGGGAGCAGGAAGTAAGTAGTGCAATAATGAATAGTGTTCTGAGCATTTTATAAATATTGTACACCCACCTACGCTAAAGTATCTTGCGACTCATAAATCTTGTACGTCCCCCTTCGCTCGCTAAGGCGAGCTTCGGAGGACACAGTATCTTCGGCTTCACTCTGCGCACTTCGTGCTTGAGTTCAGCTCGAATTCAACTGTGGAGGTCCGGGCGAGGATCGAACTCGCGAATGAAGGTTTTGCAAACCTCTGCCTTACCACTTGGCTACCGGACCAATTAAGCCATTATATAAAAGTTCAACTTTGACATTATACATTAAGATGTTCAAATTTTTACTCATTATTCTGATATTAGTTTTCTATAAATTTTTGATATAATTCTTTTCTACTATGGAAATATGGGTTTTGACAAACACAGAAGATGCCTCCAGTTATGGAATAAATAGATTTACCGAAGAAGCAAAAAAAATGGATATAGATCTACATGTAGTATTGCCACATGAATGCGATCTTATAGTTACTCAGGAAGGAAAAAGAAGTATAAGGTTGCATGGTAACACTGTTGATAAGTTGCCAGATTGTGTAATACCTAGGGGTATAGGACAGAGCTATTTTGGACTGGCGATACTTAGACATTTGGAGCAGCTTGGTGTTTTTATTTTAAATAATAATAGAGCAATTCGTGTTGCTGCTGACAAGCTTGCTACTATTCAAATGCTTTCTAGAAAAAATATTCCTATACCAAAGACAATGCTTGCTAAGTTTCCATTAAATTTGGAGCTCATAAAAAAAGAATTTGTTTTTCCTTTGGTTTTGAAAAAAATTACTGGATCACAAGGTAGAGGTACAATGATATGTGATACTGAGAATGCATTAAGCGATGTAGTAGATATGATTGACCCTAAGTCTAATATAATTTTTCAGGAATGTATGAAAGATAGCTTGGGTAAAGATTTGCGAGTAATTGTTGTAGGAGGTCGTGTTATTGGTGCAATGCTTCGCAAGGCAAAGCCGGGGTCGTTTAAAGCCAATTATTCAATTGGTGGAAAAGTAGAAAATGCAGATGTTACACCAGAAATGGAATGGCTTGCTATAGAATCTACAAATACTATTGGTTTAGAACTTTCTGGAGTGGATTTATTGTTTGATGGATCTTCTTTTCGTATTTGCGAAGTTAATGCAACTCCAGGCTTTAAAGGATTTGAAGAGGCAACAAAAATTAATGTCGCACGTCAGATTCTTGAATTTGTACAGATACGCTTGAACATGGTTTCGGAAAATAGTGTGTAACAAATTAATAGATTTTCCGTTATAGCGACGTATACTTCATTCCCCAATTTTTTCATGGTCAAGGCAAAAAAGAAAGCTGTAAAAAAAGCAGCTCCAAAGAAAAAGGTTACAAAGAAAGCTGTAAAAAAAGCAGCTCCAAAGAAAAAGGTTACAAAGAAAGCTGTAAAAAAAGCAGCTCCTAAAAAGAAGAAATAGATTCATGTCTGCATACAAGCTTCGTATGAAAAATATGAAGCTTGTTTTGTTATTTTAACTTCCCACTCATAATCATCTCTATAAGCCCATCTTCTATTACTTTATCGACTGTGAAAGGTAGTGTTCCAGTAACTACGTAGCCTTTCATACCCTTAGTAAGGCTTATCTGGTAGAAACGTCTGGCAGGCAGATCAGGAACTGGTTTGGCGGTGAAGATGTGGAGAATAGTTTCTGTGCCACCAACTTCTACTTCGCGATTTTCTATAATTGTATATTCCTCTGTAGCTCCTACTGCTTGCAAATTTACATCTGCATATAACTTTGAGCTTACAGGTGATGGCAAATTCTCTTCTGTTACCACTATGTTATCTCTCTGTCCTGCACGTTGTTCTTTTAGCTGAAAAGCAGCCAAGGTTTCCTCTGGAACACCCTCTTCTCTAAGGGTTTCTTCCGGAACTTGTTCCCAGTCGCTGCCTATACACATCGAGATAGGGCCAGCAGATACGCTTTCACTGCAGGATCCCCCGAAACAGGATGTAAGTAGAAATGTGAGCAGAATAGGCCCAAATAGTCTCATCTAGGGAACTGTAGCAGTAAATCGCGTTTTCTGCTATAATTATTGGATTTTATGAAAATCAAATACATATCAATAATTGTCGGCTTGATAGCACTATTTCTGCCCACAAGTGTGGCTGCAGAGGAGCTCGATGCAGATACCTTCGCAGGATTTGGCACAGAGATTGTTATAGAAGATTTGGATGATTATGAGAGTGAGCAAGTTAACTTTGTAATCTTTAATCCAGATGAAGATGTTATAGAGGAAAGCGTAAGAGTGCGTAGAGGTAAAGCAACATTAGAACTTGGAGCAGAAGATACTACTATTGCTGGTTATTATGATGTTGAACTAGAAGACAGCGATGGAAATAAGATTACCTCTGGATCGTTTGAAGTATTCGAAGATGTTCCAGCAGAACTTGTTCGAGAACTTCTTGGAGATTCTTCACCAATATCTGATACAAGAGATACATCTGAAAGTAGAAGGAGTTCACTCGGAGCAAGTTTGCTTGATGAGTACGACAGAGATAAAGAAGAAGAGGATAACAATAGAAGTGGATTTATAGATCACTTCGATATAGAAATAGAAAACAGAGTTGTTCGTATAAATGAACAAATGGATATTTCTATAATTGCGAGAGATAGAAATGATAAAAGAGTAGATGACTACATAGGAGAAGTAATAGTGGAAACTACAGATCCTGATGCACAGATTCCTATAAGCGCCGTTAAGTTCTTTGCTTCAGATAGGGGAGTAGTAGATCTTCCTTTGGCTATTATGTTTGGAACCCCAGGAACTCATACTATGTATATTTCAGATGATGAAGATGAAAATGTGTTTGGTGAGATAGAGCTTCGAGTAGTTGGTCGTTCAAGTAATGTGGGGCAAGGACAGATTGCAATAGAAATGCCAAAGGATGGAGGATCCATTGCAAACAATGCAACTATAAGTGGTACTGCTCCTGCATATATAAATCTAGAACTAGTAAATCTAAATACTGTTAATGGCGAAGCAGAAGTTTTGAAAATTGGTGAATCAGATAAGGATGGAAAATTTAGATTCCAAGTTTCTCTGGATCCAAATAAAACTCAATATGAGTTTATGGTTCGCGAAGGCGAAGGAGGTATAGGTCGTGAGTCACAATCCGCAAAAGTTACAGTAGATGCAGAAGCTCCACAAATACACAATGCAACTCTTATGCCAGATACAGTTTTGGCTGGCACTGCATTTTCTGTATCTATTTCTGCAGATTCAGGTAATCAAGCAAGTGTAAAAGTCGGAGGTAATCAGCCAGTAGTAATGCCAGAAGGTGTAATAGGTGATGATGGCAAAAGTACATATCAAGCAACTATTGATGCTCCAGATCAGCCAGGTAGCTATACGATTCAAGTTACTATAAAAGATAGTGCTGGTAATGGAAATTCACAAAGTCTGATTCTTACTGTGCAATCTACAGGACTGCCTGTTGTAGCTGGCGTAAAAGCACAGCCAGTAGAGAAAGATGTATTGGTTTCATGGTCTTCTGTTCATAACGCAGCTCAATATCGTATTTACTTTGGCCCTAGCGCTCAAGATCTTAGTAGTCATGTCGATACCGCTTCTAGCGCTCCATCTGCTAGGCTCACTGGATTAAATAGCAGCCAGACATATTATTTTGCTGTTTCTGCTTTGGATCCACAAAATCGTGAGAGTGTAAGTAAAAGCGAAGTAGTATCTGCTGCAACTCAAGGATCTATATTTGGAGCTATCGTTACGCCAAGAGTAAATGGCGCATTTATAAATTGGACTATGCCAAATGATATTTCTGCATCTAAATTTAGTATTAGATATGGAGTACAGCCTGGCATGTACACAGAGCAAAGAATAGTTAGTGGAACTAAAAATTCATATGAATTTATTGATTTAATGAATGGTATTAATTATTACATTTTGATTAGTGCAGTTAAAGATGGTGGAGAAGTAATAAATGACGTAGTTGAATCTACTGTTGTTCCAGGTAGCGGAGGTAAGCCAGGATTTCATTTTAGTGCGAATGAGTCTCCTATAGCTCCAATGGGTGGACCTGGTATAACAAATGGAAAAGTGAATATATCTGCAGCATCTTCTCAGGTGCAAATGCCACAAAGTGGAGGGATATCTATAGTATGGACTGTTCTGCTTGGTGCAATTGTAAGTATCTGCATTCTTATAGCGAAAAAAAACAATGATAGAAAAAAGCTACTTGCAAGTATCGCTACAAGCTACGATTATGGTGTTCGCCTTAGATAAATGGAAAAAGCTTCAGATAAAAACGGGAGTATCGATATAACCTCTATTGGTGGTGCTGCTTTTGATGTTTTTATATGTGCTCCACATACAATTTCAAATGACAATATTCAATTTCCTCTTGGAGGAAAAGTAAAAGCAAAATGTGTTTCGGAAAGTTGTGGAGGAGGAGCGACAAACACTTCTGTAGGATTTTCTAGACTGGGAATGAATGCACAATTTTGCGGAGTTATGGCAGATGATGAATGGGGAAAGAGAATACAAAAAAATCTGGAAGACGAAGGTGTATCTATAGATGCAGCTCTTATAGTCGAAGATGAGGTATCAAGTTTTTCTGTAATCTTGGTAGATGAAGAGTCTGGAAGAAGATCAATAATATATTCTCCAAATGTAAATGCACATATATGTGATCCTATTTTTCCAAAAGATTCTCTGAAGAAAAGTAAATGGATATTTCTAAATCATTTAACAGATGTTTCGTGCGTGATTTTGGATGATGTTGTTGATTTGATCAGTCCCTCGACTCCCGCTGGTCGCTCGGGACAAACAAATTTTTGCAAATTTGTTTGGAATCCAGGGGGCTCACAAATAAGAGATGGGTTCGATGCAAAAATTATAAAAGACTTACTTAAGCATACAAATATATTATTTTTAAATTCAGAAGAAGCTCTCAAGTTTACTAGAGCTAGTTCAATAGAAGATGCATTGAAAACTGGAGTATCTGCAGGAGCTAAGATTATGTGTGTCACAGATGGAGCTAATGGTGCTTATATCTCAGATGGTGAGAAAACCTTCAATGCAGAAGCAATCAAAGATATAAAAATAGTGGATACTACAGGAGCTGGAGATGCATTTGCTGTTGGTGTTACTTGGGCTATATATGAGGATATGAGCTTGTCTGATGCATTATGCGCAGGTATGATAAGCAGCGCTTCTGTCATACAACATATAGGTACACAGGCAGGGCTTCTAACAGACACCGAAATCAGAAATAGGCTAAAAGATTCAAGTGTTTCGGTTTCTCAATTATAAGTTATTCCTCAAACAAAATATGGATGATCAGCTTCTAACAATACAAGAGCTAATAGATTCAGCTACCTCTTCTCTGAAGACTGCTCGTAATATGCTTTCAGAATTTACTGGTATCGCAGATCCTTCTAAATTAAAGCATGCTGCTCAAGCATCAATTCAATCCAGCGCGTCAGTTTCTGATGGAAAAGTAATAGAAGGCATATTTGATGGTCAAAATATGATAGATCCAGAGGGGGAAACATATCCGGTACCTGCAAACTATGCGAGTAAAAGTAAGTTGGTAGAGGGGGATGGAATGAAACTTACAATTACTGACGAAGGCAAGTTTGTATATAAACAAATAAATCCTGTAGATAGAAGATTGGTAGTTGGAGCTTTGATTCATGAAGATGCACAATACAAAGTGCTATCCGAAGGAAAATCATATCGCGTTCTTCTTGCTTCGGTTACTTTCTATAGAGCAGAGGTTGGAGATCAGGTAACTATTATTCTTCCAAAAGAAGAAGATGCTGTTTGGGGCGCTGTGGAAAATGTGATTCCAAAACATGTTGCAGAAGCTGAAGCAAAAGAACAGATAGCAAGAGGGGTTGATGGAGAGCTCACTCCAGATATTGATAAGGAGTAAAAATCAAGGCTTTCCTCGACCGAGTTCGCCATGGCGAACGAGTGGAGAGGCGCCTCTCGATTCATCCGCCTCCGGCGGACTCACTCGAGGAAAGCATGTAAACACAAAGGAGCATAAGGTATCATATGTCTGTGAAACCGTTTTTTTCGTATGCATTGGCAGCCGTTAGTTGCATATTAATAATCATTGCAGCTTATGCAATGTGGAATACGGGTAGGATTCAGGAGTTTATAAATATAGATACTGCAAACAATTCCGATAAGTTGATATCGGATAATTTCGATGACAATGAATTTTCTATAAATGTTCTTGTAAAAAAAGCAGATGCTGCTCTTTCTGCTGGAGAGTTAACCTCTGCCCTTGAACTTTATCAGCAAGTTTTGACACTCTATTCCAAGCTTTCTCCAGAAGAGATAGGTGGTATATCTAATGAGATATATGATTTTGAGAATCAGGGTGGAGATATCCTCATAATGAGAAAGTTATTTGAAATAGCTGTTCTTATAGGGGATCAAGAAAGAGCTGAATCGATATTAGGCTTACTTTCTTTCCGTGGAGTAAGTGAACAAGTCATAGATGCTCTGAGAGGTTTTATGTTAATTCGGAATGGTGAAATAGATTCTGCAAAATCTTTCTTCGAAAAGAACTCTACTTTTACAGAAAATGCATATGGACTTTTGTTGGTAGATATTTTGAATAGAGAGCATGAATCAGTTCAAAATTCTTTGGAGCTATTATTAGCTAGCAAAGATCCTTTTGTACTGCATGCTGTTAAATCTGTGAAAGGTGCTTATGATGAATTTGATTTGTTTGAAGAGGGAAAAGATGTTCACTTAGAAACTCTTATTGCAAGATCCCTAGCAAGCGTAGGGCAATGTCCGGTCTCAGAAATGCTTCTGAGTGATGTAGTCTCAAAAGAGAGCGATTATCGTGATGCTTGGATAATTCTTGGATATTGTAGATTGATTTTGCAAGATGATGATGGCGCTCTTTTTGCATTTAGTAATGCTTATGATTTAGATCCTGAAAAATCAGAAATTCAGTATT
Organism: Candidatus Peribacteria bacterium; assembly: GCA_018652265.1. Classification (GTDB taxonomy): domain Bacteria; phylum Patescibacteriota; class Gracilibacteria; order Peribacterales; family Peribacteraceae; genus JABICL01. The sequence continues at coordinate 16,920 of JABICL010000018.1, read as the reverse complement.
TTCTAGGTCTTACATATGAGAAATTAGAAGACATAGATGAGGCTGAAAGATTCTTAGGGTACGCACTCAAAAATGGTTTTCCAAAACAAAAACACTTAATGGAGAAGTTGGCAGTTATGTCCGAAAATAAGGGGGATTTTGCAAGCGCAGCGATTTACTATCAGTCAATTATAGAAAATGAAGAAGAAGTAGAGGTAAATGTATATGTGAACCTGATATCTCTTCTAGTAGAGCATTTAGATGGTCTTTTAGAAGCAAAAGAAATACTAGATGATATTCGTGACGAATTTGGTGATATTCCTGAAGTATTGGATATGGTGGGATGGGTAGCTCTAGAAGAAGGGGACGTCGATAACGCTGCAATATTTCTGAATGCTTCTGTTAATCAGAATCCAAATTTATCGTCTGCCTGGTATCACAAGGCAATGCTAGAAGAAAGAATAGGGGAGTTTTCCAAGGCTATATCTTCTTATAAGAAGTCATATAACTTATCTATTGGTGTGGATAACATCTTGGCAAAGAAATCCGCAGACAGGCATAACAGTCTGATTCAGAGATAATTGACAAAAAAGCCTCCCAGATGAGAAGCTTTTTTGTGTTTGTTTTATCCCTTTGCGAGCTATCAATGATTTCCCAGATGGTCCACCACTGAGCCTAAAATGTGAAAGGGTTATGAGGAGGTTTCTCATTATTATTCCTGCCTTGCTTTGGCGCCTTGTTTCTCCTCGTGGCCTGGCGAGGTCCCCTTACCGGTTCTTAGGCTACGCAAGGCGCAGAAAGAACACTGGAGAGTTTTTTAGTCAGCGTTTCAGATAACCTCTTATTCTGAAGCGCTATACCGCAGAGCAGAGAGGATGATGGCCCCTAGGGTTTATACTCATGAATAGTATGTGTGATCTCTATCAGTCCTCCTGTATGGGAGTGAGAGAGGTGATAGAAGATCTAGGTGGGGGGACATCATTCTCCCTACTAGTTTCAGATGGTGTAAATGATCAAGATAAGAAAGTGTTTGTGTTTGTCTTTGATGTGTGTGATTCTCCATGTCGTTCTCGATTTAAATTTAAAGTGTTTTGAATCGACGACCTGAACAAATCTTGCCATTGTACTTTTCTGAGAATGATATGCAAATTATCGAGATAGCAAAAAATAAGGAATATGTTATGAAGGTATTTCAAGTATTGTTTTTTGGCTTACTGATGGGATTTTTATTTTTCTTTATTTCGCATATAAAATCACCATATGATTTTCATACTAAAGTTACTACAACACTTTATGATGAAATAGACAATAAAGATGACATAATAATTATTCGTGGAACGAACGTAAAAGAGGATATAGATAAGATGGCTAAGTTCGTATATGCAGACATTTTTAATTGGCTTCCAATTCTTCCTTCCGGCGAGTATTCATTTATTTCTGATGGGGTACGTTGGATTTTTGTATCTAATTCTGAGATGTCAGGGCAGCATATTTCTGATCTACATGAGATATTTGCATCTAAATTTCCAAAAGGAATTGTAAGAAGTAGAGAGATGCCTAATGGTGAGATTGTTGAGGACATTGTTGAGGACGAGCAAGGAGTGTCCAAAAAATCGGAAAAAATACGAGGATTTGATGTGATTATTAGCAAACATTTTGATACTAGTGAGGCATTTATAACAGCTCAGAAAGAGAATATATTTTTGTTTGGTAATGATATTTCGCTATCTAGACGGGCAATATATGCGTTTTAATCGATATTAAAGCTTGTGTCGTGCAACTGCCTTCCCTACAATCTTCCTGCTATGACAAAACAAGATGATTTTATAACAGATGATACAGCTGCTACTTCTGAGGAAGAGCAGGAAATTCTTATTACAAAAGAAGGTCTCCAGCAGTTAAAAGAGGAGCTTGATGAGCTGAAAAACGTAAGGAGAAAGGAGGTTGCAGAAAGACTCAGAGAGGCTATTTCTTATGGTGATCTTTCTGAAAATGCTGAATATGAAGAAGCGAAGAACGAGCAGGCATTCGTAGAAGGAAGAATTCTAGAGCTAGAGAAGAAGATAAAACTTGCAAAAATCATATCTGGAAAACAAGCAGGAAAGTCTCAGGTTGTAGATATAGGATCTACTGTCACAGTGCTTGAAAAGGGCGAAAGGGGAGATCCTGAAACTTATACTATAGTTGGTTCTACAGAAGCTAATCCTATTGAGCATAAGATAAGTAATGAATCTCCAATAGGAAATGCTCTCCTTGGAAGATCTAAGGGGGATGTTGTAGAAGTGGAAGCTCCTGGAGGACAGTTTAAATACGAAATAGTTAAGATAAGTTAAAGGAGAAAAGTAAAAAGTAAGAAGAATGTCATGCTGAGCCGTACTGAGCGAGTAAAACTTGAAGCAGAGCGAGCTTGCGAGTGAAGCTTAAGTTTTACGAGGCGAAGTGCGTGTCGAAGCATATTTTTTCAACTATAATCTTACTGTGTCAGATAATAAGATTATTGTGCCAGATGAAATAAGAGCAAAGTTCCCGGAGCTTATAGAACTTATTGTTGCTTCTGAGAGTATGAATGATGAAGAAAGGCAGTACTGGATAAACATTCTTCCAGTAATGACTCCTGAACAGATTACAAATTTAGAGCAAATTTTGGATAACGAGAAAACTCAACTTGCAGCAATTGACGAGAAGTATAAGAAGGAGATGGAAAAAGTAGGTGGAGACGTCGATATAGAAGAGATAGGAAGACAGAGACGCGAAAAGCGCGAATCTCGCAGATCAAAGGAAGGGGATCATGAAGTGGGAGAAGAGGAAAAAGAAGCAGAGATCCTGAAGGCGATTTCGGAGTTGGGCTAACCTATCCCCACCATCTCCCTCTCAATCAAAGTAACCAACTCAATTGGTTCTCCGGCAGTTGCTTTTATCTCACCATTTTTCAGAGCAAAATCTGCAGATACAACTCGTTCGACAATTTTCTTCATTTTATCTTCGTCTATTTTTTTTGTAAGTGGCAGAAGAGATTTTGCACTTGGAAAAGGTATGCCAGCTTCTTTGGTCAGCTCGCCAATAGAAAGATTTTTTTCTTTCTGATACATCCAAATCTGACTTAAATTATTTACTATCCATAAAAATAAATTCCATAAACGAAAAGCATCTTCTCCACTCTTATGAAGAGTTTTATTTAACACGGCAGCATCACGAGTTAGTCCTTTTCCGATAAGATCACTAAGTAGCCAAACAGTATGTTTTTCGCTTGGCATACACACTTTATCGACGTTCTCTGAAGTTAAACCGCCCGACGAATAGGCAATCAATTTCATGCATTCACTTTTTAAATGCCACTGATCTGTGCCAACCGTTTCTATGAGATGTGATGCAACTTTGTAATCAATTTCAGCACCTTTCGATTTGCAAAAATTTATTATCCATCCAACAAGATCTTTTTGCGAAAGGGGATTGAAAGTTTTTACTTCCGCATGTTTCATAAGAAACTTTGTAGCACTTTTTCTCTTATCGAGACTGGATTCAACAAAGACAAGCAAGGTATCTGGATGAATATCTTTTTTTAGAATTTCGAGTTCTTCTTTGGATATTCCTCCAGGCATTCCTTCTATAACTATCAATCTTTTTTCAGATAAGAATGGTTGAGATTGAACTTCGTTGAGCAAATCCCGAAAAACCATTTCTTTACCAGATATGGTCTGCAAATTTGCATCTCCGTGTTTTTCTATGAAATTAGATTTCCACCTTTTGAGCTCCTCAGCAGTCGAGAATGTGTTTTCGCCTGTAAAAAGGTAAATATTCTGCATTCCTTGGCATTATACACCAAAATAAATGCTGTTAAGTAAGACAATCAATTACTACTTGCGTCAATGCTTGCGATATTCTAGAAAAGCTGATTTTGCGCTATAATGAGAGGAATAATTAAAGTAATGCCAAAACAAAAAAACAAAATAAACAGACGGCTTTCTGGAAATAAATTTAGGGTAATGGTGTTCATGCTCTGTGGAACACTCTCATTTGTTTTGGGTTTGAAGACTAGCATGGAGCCTATCTCTGTTACAGAGGCACAAATATCGCAAACAACAAATCTGAATGTAACTTTGCAGTATCAGCCTGTAGATGGCAGCTCAGCTCAGCCTATAGTTCTAAGTGAATTTTCTGCTACAAACACAGCAATGTTTATTCTTCAGAATATTTACTCTGGAGAAATAATTCCAGCAAGTCCAGTGGACAGATGTAGATTCACTTCGCAAACTGGTAGATGCACTGTCTTCAATATTCCAGTAGGAGAAGAACCTGTGACAGGTAATCAGGCAGATAAGCAGTACGACATAATCGTAAATCCAGATTACATAGAATACATTACAGGCATACGCATAGAGTCAGATCTTGTTCACATAAGATACGATGAGGCAAGCTGTGAAGATGGCACATCGTTCAATGTGGCATCTGGTGGCACATGGTGTTTAGGCAAACAGGAAGATGCTTATCCTGCTGTTTATGATGTAATGATTACATTAAACGAAAGAGATGATTGCACTGGAACAAATCAACCAACTCCTACTTGTAATAGCGCTGGAGATATAGTTACTTTTGAATGTAATGGTTCATGGCAGTCACTTGTAGAGTCGTGTGATCCAGTTCAATGTCCAGATGGAAATTATGTTTCAGGAATGTGTGAAGAGGTTGTAGATGGTCTTGCTTCTTGTTCTCAGTTCGCTGCATGTAGAAATAATCAGCAATGTATAGTGAATAACTTTGGACAAATTACATCTTATGATGCTGGCTTAGATACCATTACGATAAACGGTACTGATTTTGGAGCTTTTGGTGGATATGTAAGTTTCCCAACGATTGATGGTGATCCAGAAATAGTTCAGGTATTCCCTGGAGTTAATTGGACAGATACAAGAATAAGAGTTCGTGTTCCACTTAGAGCTACAACTGGAATTCTAAAAGTTCATCCAAATGCGCATGGATTCAAAGATGTAAGTGGAGAAGCTACTGCAATTACATGTAATTCTCCAATTGCAAATATAAGATCTTTTAGTGATCAGTTTGATATTCTTGCAGTTGCCCCAATTGGGCAGGATGCAGCTTCGCTAGTTGCGCCTGGATTTGCTACTGAGTTTAATATTCTGGTTCAGCACAATGTAAGTGTTGGACATTTGCAAAGTGTAAAAATAGAGCTCCTCGATGGAGCTTTTACAGATCCAAATAACCTTCCTACAAATCGTACAGTTATAGAAGATTCAACTTGTAATCTAGCTTTTGATGGATCTGTTTCCAGAGAAGAAATGGCGCAGTGTTCTATACCGATATCTTCATATGTTGATTTCTATGATGGACCATTTACATTCCTATTCACACTGAGTGATTCATATGGAAACACAGCTAAAGCTGTACTTCTAGATGCTGGAGAATCTGCTCTTATAGGTGATTTCAATACAGATGGTCGTTTAACAATAGAAGATGCTGTATTTGCACTTAGATTAAGTACAGGAAGAATGTCTACTCAACAGCAGCACTTGCTACGTGATACAGATGGAGATAATCAAGTTACTTTCTCCGATGTGCTTTTTGTTCTTCATTCAATTACACAATAGATGAAGCGCTTTCTCATGATACTGCCGGCAATAGTAATACTCGCAGTGAGTAGCGCTCTGGTATCTAAAAATATTTCACCAGAACTTCGTTCTGCTGTTTTTCAAATAGATTCAAGTACAGTAGTGCCAAATACTGGAATATTTATAAGCCAAGGATACCAAGCTCGTCCAAACGAGAGGGGAAGTGTGTTACTTCAGGCAGGAGAAAATCTAACAAACTTTGAAGGAATATTCCTGACGTTTATGGTAGATCCTGCAAAGGCAGAGATACTAAAAGTAAATCGTGCAGCAGCTTTGCAGAATTTTGAAATGTCAGTTCATTATCCTGTACCTGGAGTTGTAAATGTTGCATTGGCTGGTAATCCAAGATCCATAAATCACGGTGTAAGTCTCTTGGAGTTTGAATTAGATCTAGCATCACATCCTGCAAATACAGTTAACGACGATATTTCTCTGCAGATACTTGGAGCACACTACATTGTAGACAATGCAAAAATGACTCAGTCGCATGATGGAAATATAGAAATTGTTACGGACAATAATGCAGCAGAGCTTCAGTTTGTTACTTTTATATCTGATATAAGCCCTGGAATATTCCCACTTGTTAGAAATGATACTTTGGTAATTAGAGGAAAAGGATTTTCTTCTGGATCTACAGTTCTAGTAAATAATCGTCCTATAAATGTTATTTCTACAAGTCCTACAGAGATTATTGCTCAAATTCCAGAGCAGACACTTTCTGGATCTTACACGGTCTCCGTTGGAAGCTTATATGCAGACGAAAAGATTGCAGTATTTGAAAATCCTGGAGCATCTGCACCTGTAGATATTTTGGAAGAATTAATGTTCTTATCTCCAAATCCAATGAGATATAGTTCTTCGGAAAGACCTACAACTGTAGATTTATGGATACCTATATTTAATCCATTAGGAGCGGGTGAACCTATTGTTGGATCTGTAGATTTTACAAGTATCGGAGGATCGCCAAATATAGGATTTGGTAAGACAGATATAAATATGACAGATGCAGACTGTAGAGCAGATTCTGCTTGTATAGGAGAGCTTGCAGTTGGCCCAGGAGGAGTATCTATTGTTTGGTTTAAAGTAACTGGAAATCTTTCTAATTCATTACAAACAAATACTGATTATCCTGTAACTATAAGGGTGGAGAATCGTGCAGGAAAACGTGATCAAGAAGTTGAAACTCTAGAGCTTAGAACAATAGTGGTTCAAGGAGAGACTCCATCTATTGGTGACATAGAAACTACGCCTTTGGTTCCTGCTCCTGGAGATAATGTAAGTTTTTACATAGATATTACTGATAACGAAGGAGTAGATAGTATGCAGTCTGTACAAGCAAGACTTACCTCTATAGGAGGTGGAATAGAAGAGCTTTCTCCAGCAGTAAGCCTGCCTTCTGGTGGTGCAGCTCTTACTACAGTTCCATATGTTTTGAACAATTTCACATTATCTAATCAGATTGCAGATGGCATCTATGAGATAGAGTTCATCGCTAGAGATAATGATGGAAATCAAACACAAACCGGATACAATCTTTCTGTAAGTTCAACAGGTGGTGATGGTGATGGAGTAGTTAGTGGAAATGCACCTATATTCTCTGGTCGCTTAGAAACTTTCCCAGAAATAGTGCCACTTGGAGGTAAGACAACTTTCTATGTAGGAGTTTCTGATTTAGATGGATCAGATACCATAAGTCAGGTAGCTATAGATTTGGTAAATGTTGGAGGTGATGTAATAGAACTAGAGAGCATGATAGATCCTGTTGCTGGAAGTGTTCAGCCAGTTACATATAAAGGTGAGTACGATATGCCACATGATTTAGCTCCTGGCATTTATTCACTTAGGCTTCAGGCATTTGATAGTTCTGGAAATAGCGCAGTAGAAACATTGCCGGTAACTGTAAGCGCTGTGGTTCATAGTGGAGGATTGCCTGTAATAGTTACTAAAAGTGCTGTGCCAAATAAATTGCCTGCAAACGAAGAGTCAGAAATATTCTTCAATATAGAGGTAGAAGATGCAGATGGTATAGAGGATATAGAGGTTGTGAGATTGAATCTTATTCCTCTGGATCTTCCATATGAATTTATGTCGCATAAAAGTAGCAGTTCAACCAAAGAAGGAACTAAGGGCATATTTACTTCCAAGAAGATAAAAATTCCTACAACAGTGAAGAGTGCAGGATATGATATTGGAGTACAAATAGAAGACAAACAAGGAAATCTAGTAAACGACAGAATCAGAGTAACAATTGGAGATTTGGGAGGAGATGCTCCAGAATTTTTGAATAACAGATTTGTACCAGACGTTGTTTCTCCTGGAAGTGATACTCAGCTCTTTGTAGAAATTGGTGATGAAAATGGAGTAGGAGATGACAAGCTTACTGTAATGGCAGACTTTACGGATATTCGTCTTGAATTCGAAGAACTAGATAGCGTGATCAATTATCCTTCTGATGCAGTTGCAAGACAGAATACATTCAAATCAAAGAAAATTACTATTCCAGAAGATTTACAAACTGGTGTGTATAACATAAAGCTAACTGCAGTAGATGATACTGGTAATACAGTTCATGGTGGCGCAAGGCTTAGAGTAGAAAAAGGTGGTGCAGATGATGGAGTTGCTCCTTCTATAAGAGTTTACAATTCATTCCAGGTACCACGTGTATTTGCAAATGATGGTGAAGGAAAAGGTGAAATTCATGTTTTGGTAAGTGATGCAGATGATGATGTGATGACAGTTATGGCAAATATGGGTTCCATAGGACGTGCTGGTGGATCATCTAAAAAAGGAGCAAATGATATAGAGCTACTTTGCGGATCTTCTATGGCAATTGCTTGTATGGAACGTAGTGTTCCAGAGGACATAGGTTACAGATGGTTTGTGCTTACTGATATATCAATTCCTCCAACTACACTTGCAAGCACAGAGCCATATATAATTGATTTAACAGCTATAGATGAAAAAGGACATACATCTCATGAAAGCATACCTATATATATAGGTGATGAAGGAGTATCAGATAAACTTCGTATTGCTCCTGAGCTTGTAATGATTGTTCCTGTGGATGAAGATGAATTTGAACTTGTTGTAAGTAATCCTATAAATACATCGTCCATAGAACGTGGAGGTGATCAATTTACAATAAGACCAACCTTGGATGCATTTAATGATACAGAATTAGATAGAGTATCTTGGGATACAACTAGTAGGATTCTATATCTAGAATCAGATCCTCTTATTGGAGGTGAAACTTATACATTCTCAGTAGTATCAGATGGCAATCCTCTTACGGATATATATGGTAATAGATTTAGTGCAGACCGTGGTGGCTCGCTTGTATTTACTGCTTATGAAAGAGGAAGGGCAGTTCCAAATATAAAAAATGTGAATGTAATAGATTCAGAACACATTGATGTTATATTTGAAAATCAGGTTATTCCAAGTAGTGTTCATCCGGATGTAATCGTTGCCAGAGCACAGCTTGAATCTTTGGTATCTGGTGCATCAAATAGAATAATAAAATCTCAATTACAAAGTGATGCACGTACACTAAGGCTTACTTTGGATAGACTTAGAGAAGGGGATAATATGAGAATAAAGATTCCTGGAGTAATGGCACCAGGAAGAATAAAAGCACCGGGAGGAGCTGCTGAATTTAATTTTATAGTTTCTTTCCCAAGGTTTAATGATAATGAAAATGGATGTTTAGTTCTTCCAATTGCAGATTTAAATAGGGATGGGCGTGTGAATTTCTCTGATTTCGCACTTCTATCTTCTGTTTATGGAACTGAATATAGGCTCGAAGATGTTTCTCTTTTATGTCCAGATGCATCTGCTATTAGTGCGCCAGATGATGGCGGCAATCAAAGCCCATTTACTGGTCCAGGCATAGGATCAAATAATAATGGTATGGGTGGAGAGCTTCCCAGTTTTAATTTCTAGAAAATAATGAAATATACTTTATCAAGCACTGGCACATCACAAGGAAGCGGAATTCTGAAATTCTTAATTGTGTTTTCTATGATTGCAGTAATACTTTCATCTTGTGAATCTTCGGATGGTGTAAGTAAAGTGCAAAAACATGGCCTTAAGCACAGTGCATCTGCAGAAGTTTTAACCGCTGATATAAAATTGGTAGTTAATTCTGTTGATGAAAAAAGTGGAACTGTAGACGTTGTTGTAAAAAATCCACAATCAAGCCCAATTCAATCTGCTAGATCTTGGGTAAGATTTGATCCAGAAGCAATTACTGTAAGTAATTTGGTTCTAAGAGATACAAGATTCTCTCTGTTTGCACCAGATGAACAGGGGATAGATATAAATCGTGGATTTATAAAGTTCGGAGGAGCATCTCCAGAATCTATAACTGATACAGAAATTATGCTTATGTCTTTTGATTATGAAAAATTAGGAGATAGTGACACAGTTCTTACTTTTTATGATTGGAAAGCAAAAGGCGATGGTCATACTGCCGTTGTGATACTAAACGAGAATATTCCTATGAATATATTGCAAGTACCATCACATATAACACTATGATTAAAAACTTATCCAAATTGTGGCTTGTAATTATTCCAGTAGCTATCTGCTTGATAAATGTAAGCAGTGTGCATGCTGCAACTAATGATGTAAGCGTAAGATTTCGTCCACATTGCGAGAAGGCGACTGGATGTTCTGAATTTATTCAGAAGGATGCAAATACGCTAAGTACATATGGATTAAAAGTCGGAGACAAACTCGACATTGATATTATTCTAAATAATCCATCTGCTCAGCCTATCCAATCTATTCAGAGTTGGATTTCTTATGATCCTATGTTGCTTAAAGGAGTCGATGTTTCTGTGGGTGATGAATTTCCTTTGGTTGCACCTGGAGAAAAAACATTCGATGAAATACAAGGGTTAGTAAAAATAGGAGCAAGTAATGTAAGCGGAGGAGTAAATAGCTCACAACTTAATTTTGCTCGCGTAACATTTGAAGTTCTTGCAGAAGATAGTGAGTCGAAGGTTTCTTTCTATGAATTTTCTCTTCTTGGACAAGAAGGAAAAACAAAAGCTTTGGTAGTAGAAGCAGGAAGAACGGTAAATGTGCTTAAAGTACGACCAAGAGATTTACAACTTTGTTTTGGTGATTGCAAAATAAATCCTGGCCCTACTGTTACGCCGCCTCCTGCTAACAATACTGATGATGGCTTTACCAGATTACAGCCTTCTGGAATTCGAGTATCTACTAATGAGTCGGATGTATACGTGATATGGAACTCTCTAAGTGATGCTCGCGTACAGGGATATAACTTATATTATGGAACAGTATCTGGAAGATATGTACACAGAAGAACAGTTCACAAGATGCCGGGAGGTGGAATCCAAGGTGTAACTGTTGGCGACCTTCCTATAGGTCAGGATTATTATTTTGCTGTAACTGCTTTTGACTCTAGAGAAAGAGAAACAGAATTTAGTTATGAAGTAATGGTAGAAGTAGGGGATCCAAGTAGCTCTACTGCACCTTTTGGAACAAGTGGAAATACTGGCGGATCAAACACAGGAGGATCTGATATTACAGGATCTGTGATTGATGGTGGAAAGATAGCTGGTGGCACTGGCTTTCCTGCACATATCTTACTGATCGCTGCAATTATTTCTGCTGGCTTTAGCATCGTACTTATTCGTTCATCTAAGTAATGACACATATAGATCCTGACTGGCAAAGCACAGATGATTCTCCTGAAGAGGAGAATGTAGTCGTGCATGAAGTTACGTCACCTAAGTCTGTAAATGCTGGGGTGCAAGGATCTGTGCAACCACAACGTGTAAAGATAAAGAGAAAGAATGTAAATAATCTTGCAGTAGGAATGACTGGGATAATTGCAATTGGCCTTATATTTGCACAGGGTGTTACTTATATAACTGCAAATCTAACTTTCGATGATTCCGATCAAGATGCTGGAACTGGTGCTGTAATAGAAAGTGAATTAAATATGGATGACCTACCTCCTATTCCAAATCTAGGAGATATTATTCGAGAAGATAAAGCTGATACTGGAACTGGAGCGGATAAAAAAGTAGATCCTGTTCCTGCAAATTCAAATGTGAAACCACAGGTAACCAATGAGCCACATGTAAATGTGCAGCCATCTCAACCTGCTGTGATCCAAAATCAGCCTCCTGTAGTTCCAGCGCAGAATACTGGACCAGCTCCAACTATAAATCTAAATCAGGCAGTCACAGAAGTTGCTCCTGCTAAATCTGTATGGCCTTCTATGTTGAAGATAAATAGATTCACTGTAGGAAGTGGACTTGTTCCATCTTTCTCTCCGCTGGATCAGATGCCTATACAGATAGCCAGAGAAACTCAACAGCAAGCTCATATGGCAGCTAGTCGTCCAAGTGGCGTTTCTCCTATGGTAACCAGGCAGCCTGCTACGGGTCCTGCTCTGGGTCTTGTGGGGTTGTTTAGCTTGCTTGGGGTGCCACTATTTTTGCGAAAAAAATGAATAATTAATAATTAACAATTAATAATTAAGGAAGATTTTTTGTAGTGAAAATAGGAAGGTAGCGCAGTAGGAAGGTAGCGCAGTAGGAAGGTAGAATGTCATGCTTTGTCATCCTGAGCTTGTCGAAGTACGTGTCGAAGCATTGCTTGATTTTTATTTCCAGAAGAGTAGATTGTGCTTCCTATGACAAAAAATTCAGCAGAAACAAGTGTTTTAGAAACACTAAATACAGATGGGTTGAAGGAATATATTTTATCCATTGGTTTTTCAAAAATAGAATTTCTTGATGATAAAGTAAAAAAAGAAAAAAATGCAGATGCAGCCAGAGAAATGCTTCTTGTATTTCGTGCATTATTTTTACTTTCAAAGCCAGGTGGACCAAATACTAATAGAGTCATTCGATCATATAGAACCAGATTGAGTAGTATTGCAAGGGTGGCAGAAATACCTGATAGTGATATGGGGCTTGATGTTGTAGATAGTGATGGAGAAATTCAGCAGCTTGCTTCTGCATTGTGTTCTGAAGCAAGAAGAAGACTTTCTACAGATTTTGAAAAAGTAAATAGAGAAAATCCTGCATGGGCACAAATGGAAATTGGAGGCCTTGAAGCAGCAAGAAAGAGTTTAGAAGAGCAGATAACAAATATTAGAATCGTAGAAAGAGCCAAAGTAGCTGGGTTGTTGGACAATGATTCAGATACTGAATAATCCTATTGATTTTCATATTTGAAAGAGTAGAGTGCGCGTCAAATGTCTACTGCAACAGCAATAGAAGAACCTCCAGAATTAGAATTAGATGGACAAGAGCCATGTGATTTAGAAAAAACAAACAAACATGTTTTAGATGCAACGGGGTTAGAGGATTCTATAGATGCGGTTGTGAGGCCTAGGATTAGAGATTTAATTCAAGCATCTCTTCGCCCATCAGGTGTTACTGGTCGTTTTGGGAATCTGTTATCAGTTGCATCTATGCAACATACAAATAGAAGAAGATCGGAAATTGCTGGTGATTATATTAAGGATGCATCTTTAACAAGAGATGCCTTGGAGTTAATTCGAAATGGAAATAATAAAAATGCTGAATTAATAGCAGTTATAAAATCTTTATTAGATTTAATATATGATCCAAATAGACTTAGTCTTATTGGAGCAAAAAATGATCCTGCTGAAATTCAGAATTTAGCTGAAGAAATAATTGCTAGCGCAAAGGAACTTCTTTCTGCAGAAATAAAAAAAGCAAATGAAGCAGATCCATCTCTTAGAAGTGTTGATTCTGAAGAATTAAATAGAGTGATATGCGAAGCTAGAGTTGCCCTTGAAAGGGCAAAATTAATCCAACAAGGAAGAAAGGCAGAAATTTCAGATGCATCTAGCGAAACAGTTTTTACTGCTTCTCGTACCACTGAGCACGCAGTTACCACTACACACTAATTACACGCTTGAGTGAGCTTGTAGCGAAACTTCTCCGTAGCAAACTAACCTATCCCCGAATATTCCTGTATTCTCCTCTGTGAATGAAAAACAGAAGAGCAGTAATCGTAGTAATTTTCTTCCTGGCGATAAATCTTTTGATTTATTCGCAATCTTTGAACAATAAATTTGTTCGATGGGATGATGGATTGCTTATATACGAGAATCCTATTGTTAGAAATTTGTCGGTTAGCTCCGTTGCTGCTGCATTTTCTACATATGATCCTGAACTTTATATACCTCTTACTTTTATCTCATATCAGATTGATTACTTGGTTGGGGGAGTGGATCCATTCATGTATCACGTTACAAATCTGTTGCTTCATACACTTAATTCACTTCTGGTATTTTTGTTTGCATATTTTCTGTTGAAAAACAGATTTGCTGCACTATTTTGTGGAGTTCTATTTGCTGTTCATCCGTTAAATGCAGAGGCAGTGGTGTGGGCTAGCGCGAGGAAAGATTTACTAGCGACATTTTTCTTTCTTGGTGCGTTGGTCAGTTATTTAAAATCTACTCACTACTCACTACAAACTACTCACCGCCTGTATGTAAATAAATTGTCGATCTTGTGTTTTCTTCTTTCGTTACTTTCAAAAGTCTCAGTAATAGCTCTACCTTTGGTATTACTTCTAATTGATTACTTAAAAGATAGAAAGATAGATAGAGGAGTTATCCTAGAAAAAATTCCTTATTTTGCATTGAGTATAATATTTGGAATAGTTGCAATCTTTGGTAAGGCAGAAGTTATAGAAGGAATAGGATTTACTGATACCGTAATTATGGCTTGTAGAAGCGGAATTTTCTATATATCAAAAATATTTATTCCAACAGGACTTTCTGTTTTGTATCCGGCGGGGGATAGTATTTCAATCTTCGATCCAATCTACTTTGTTCCAGTAATTTTGGTAATTGGACTTATGTCTTCGCTTATTTATTTCAGAAAAAATAAGTTATTTGTTTTCTCTATCTTATTCTTTCTTATAAATCTAATTCCAAGCTTCACAAACTTTGCAAAAGACGGAGATCTATATTTTGCATCAGATAGATATGCATATATTCCAATGATTGGAGTGTTGATTCTAATCTGCGCTTTGCTATTTAAATTTAAGAAAAAGTTACTCCATAATTATTCATTGTTAATTATTCATTGTTCATTCTTGATAGTTATATGTATTTTTGCGGCACTATCATTCTTTCAGTCTAGAGTCTGGGCAAGTACAGAGTCTTTGTTCACAAATGTGATAGAGCGCTATCCCAACATGTCACACAGAGCTCACAATAACATTGGTAATGTTTATAGAAGGCAAGATGATCTAGATAAAGCGATTGCTGAATTTGAGATAGCACTTTCCATAAAACCTCATCCAAAAACTTATGGAAACCTTGGTGCTGTGTATAGAAAAAATGGAGATACACTTAAAGCGCTTGAGCAATACAGAAAAGCTATGGAATTAGATCCAGAGAATGCTGAGCCATACTTTGGCCTTGGGCTTGTATATGCGGCATCTAATGATTTTGGAAATGCATTAGATAATTATAATCGTGCTCTAGAACTCGATCCTCGTTATGCAGAGGCTTACTCAAATATAGGTGCATTGTATGCTTCGAGAGGGGATTATGAGAGAGCTGTAGAGAATTATCTGAATGCTATAGAAGCCAATTCCATGTTTATTCAGGCTTATTACAATCTAGGTGTTTCTTATTCTCAACTTGGCAAAAACTCTGAAGCAATAAGTGCATACGAAGGTGCCATCGAAATACATCCAAACTTCGTCGCTGCTAGGCTTAATTTGGGAATTCTTTATTATGGCAAAAAGAGAATTGATGATGCGGTATATGAATTTGAGCAAGTATTAGAAATAGATCCAAATAACGCAAGTGCTAGGTCTGCGCTGGGGCAGATTGGGAGATAGAAGCTAGTAGTTTGCACCAATTGCACTTTTAATATCTGTAGGCACAATTGTTGCATTGCCGCATAACGTCTTAAAACTATTAAACCATGCCATGCCAGTACAATAAACAGACATTCCACCTGTTCCATTTATTTTGCCTCTTGCATACATTATTTCCTGTCTTATTTGCTGCAGACTTGAGTTATACATTCTTAAGAAAAGTTGCATTTGCTCGGGAGATGCTTGAGATTCTTCTGATGTAGAGCTTATTATTGTTCTTGCAGATCTTCTGGCAGCTTTTCTTCCTGCTACTATTTTATCAGATCCTTCTTTTATGATTGTTGGATTTGCATCACGAAAAGCATCTAATTTCCTAGTTGCATCTACTGCTGCAAGTGCAGCATCGCTATTTTCTGTAATATGAGGATTTGCTTCACGGAAAGCTCTTATTTTTTCTTCCCTTGCATAGCCTGACTTAGGTTCTGGCTCACTTACTGTTCCTGGCGTGTAGGTACTCAGTGTTTCTTCTGATACATATTTTTCTAGACTTACTTCTGCGGGCATGATTTTTCTGGTAAAAAAATTACAAAAGGATCGCATGATCCTACTTTGACTATTTTTAGTCAAGTGTATGAAGAGTTAAAAAGTAATTTCCCAAAAAATTGGAAAGAATATTTGACATATACATTTATATGTATAACATCTCGCGGAAGCCAAATTGTTCTTTCGAAATGGAGTTTCTTGAATGAAATATTCACGTTCTTTCCACTGGTTTTTAGTTTGTTTGTTTGCGGTAGCAGTCGTGTTTTCCTCTTCTAGTAGCGTGATCGCGGAAGAGGAGTACGAAGACGAGTACGCAGCAATCTCAGAGCTTTGGGATCGTTCCGGAGATCTGTGGGATCTTGTCGATGAGTACGATGACTGGTGCATTCAAGTTGCTGGCCTCATTGAGGCCATGATTGTGACTGTAGGATTGCAATGCCCAGATTGTGGACAGGATTTGTTCGATGCCAACGTACGTATGGATACGTATGAGATCTTAACGCGTGGCAATCTCACAGATGCAATCTCTGCTGCGGATTCAAATCTGACTGCAGCAGAGGATTGCCTAGCGCTGGATGACGTTACTCAGGCGCTATACTACATAGCGTCTGCGGAAGACGACCTTGATGATGCAGACTTCTATTCGGAGTCTTCTGAGACTACTCTATGTGAAGGTGAGGGACTGTACGAGACGGCCTACTCTGCTCATTTTGAATAGTCGTATCGATCCTCGTTGAGATTTATTTGGCTTCATAAGCCTGCCACTTGTTGTGGCAGGCTAGCTTTTAGTAGAAATGAGGATACAGTATTCAAATTGGCCAACCTACGCTTTTGATGGCTTGTTTGATAATGGCCCTTCGATTCACTACGCTTCGCTCCGTTCACTCAGGGTCATTCGACTCGCAAATGTGGCCCG
>JABICL010000001.1 GCA_018652265.1 Candidatus Peribacteria bacterium | reverse complement strand
TGTTTGGTTACGCAACAGACATTCGATCTATCACTCAGGGCCGAGCTAGCTTCTCTATGGAAATGTCCCACTACGACAAGGTTCCTAGAAATGTTGCAGAAGAGATTATAAAAAAGAGAACTGGAGCTTAAGAAGCGTACCCCACTTCGCTCCTCGATTAACTCAGAGCTACGCGGGACAAGCTGGAGCTTAAAATCTAGATTACTTCTGTGATGTGGCTTACATATGCGGTAAACTAGACCTCCTGTGCATAGATTTGATGATAGATTAGGCGAGCTTGCAGATAAAGGACAAGAAGATGGCTTTTTGACATTTGAACGTGTAGCAGATTATTTACCAGATGAAGGCACATGCGAAAAAATGGACTCACTACTACGAACAATTGAAGAAATTAGATTGGAAGTTTCTATGGGTACAGATATACCAAAAGGGGAAACAAAACGCAGGAAAACAAAAACAAACACAGAAATAGATGCAGCAGCACGAGTAAGAATGTATCTGACTCAGATGGGAGATATTCCTCTCCTTACTAGAGAACAAGAAATTTTTTTGGCAAAGAAAGTAGAATTTTCAAAAAGAAGGCATATGCGAGCTGCCTACTCGATTCCATATGTTGTTCTTACAGCAATTGAAATACTTGAAAAAGTAAATAAGGGGGAATTGCCATTCGATAGAACGGTACAAACTTCTGAATCCAATAAATTAAATAAGGAGGACATAGAGGGAAGGCTTGAACCAAATATAAAAACAGCAAAATTTCTTATACAAGAAAATAAAATTGCATATAAAGAATTGCAACAACCAGATATCGGAAGAGATAGAAGAGAAGAGCTTGAAATAGAAATAGATCAAAGAAATAATAAAATTGCAACTCTTCTAGAAGAGCTTGGTCTTCGTGACCATAAACTCCCTCCAATGCTTGAGAGACTTGAAATTTTATCAAGTAGAATACGTGAAATAGAAAAACAATTGATGGGCACTCCCGATCAAGAAGAGAGAGTCGCGCTAGAAAGGGAACTAGAAGAACTTAATGGTATTACTAAAATGCCTATAGATAAATTGGAAGAGAAACTTAAAGAAGTTAAGGCAAGAAAAGATGAAGAAATAGAAGCAAAAAAAGAATTATCAAATGGAAATTTGCGCCTGGTTGTATCTATAGCAAAAAAATATAGAAATAGAGGACTCTCATTTCTAGATCTTATACAAGAAGGAAATGCAGGTCTTATGAGAGCAATTAATAAATATGAATATCCAAGGGGATTTAAATTCTCTACATATGCCACATGGTGGATAAGACAAGCAATTACCAGGGCCATAGCAGATCATGCCAGAACAATAAGAATTCCTGTTCATATGATTCAGACTGTGAGTGCAATGAATAAAAAATCTAATGAAATTATGCAAGCAGAAGAAAGAGAGCCTACTATGGAAGAACTGGCTCAATCATTAGGAATTGAATTGAAAGAAGTAAAGAGAATAAAAAAAGTATGGAAACATCCAATTAGTCTAGACAGGCCAGTTGGAGAAACCGAAGATTCAAGCTTTGGAGAATTTTTAGAAGACACACATTCTGAATCCCCAGACGAAGAAGCAAATACTGAGATGTTAAAAGATAAGATAGATCATGTACTAAAAACTCTTACTTATCGAGAGAGAGAAATTATAAGACTTAGATATGGACTAGGAGATGGATACAGCTATACCTTGGAAGAAGTAGGCAGGATTTTCAAAGTAACTAGAGAAAGAATCAGACAAATAGAAGAAAAAGCCATTAAAAAACTACAACTTGAAACTAGAGCAGGAGAACTGAGAGGATTCCTGGGAGCTCTAGATGTTAACTCAGAAACTGATGATTATGAAGTAGATGAAATACCCGTGGACGCATGCGAAAAAAATAATAACCCCAATGGCTCAGGTCGTTCAATAGGAGATTTGGATGAGCCGCCATGGCAATGGGCTATAGATGAAACTATAAAACGAATGGAAGCAAATAGAGAGCGGGGAGAATTAAATCTTGATTCTACAGATGATGCTCCAGTAGATGGAGCTACAATCGCAATAATGCCAAATGAAGAAACTGAATTACTAGAAGTAAGTTCTACAGAAATTCCTATGAGCGAATCATATTCTGATTCAGTTTAGTTATTTCTAAACATATCCTTCTAAGTGAATCTGCTCCGGGTTTAACTTAAGCTCCAATAAATATTGCTTAAGATCTTTAACCATCTCCGGATTCCCACATACATATAGAGATGTATTTGAGAAATCTGTAATTGTTTCTGGAACTACTTTATTCACTCTTCCAGAAAGTCCCACCCAGCTTTCAGAAGGCTGAGATAAACACAGATGAAAATTCAGGTTAGAATGTTTCGAAGCTAGCTCCTCAAGCTCTTCTTTCCAAAAAACACGCTCTTCGTTCCGGACTCCAAAGAATAAATCGATCTTTCTAGAATCTTCCTTTTCCAATAAATCCAAAATCATAGATCTAAATGGAACAACTCCCGATCCTGTTCCTATAAATACATAGTCTTTATCGTCATCTTCTTTTAGTGTAAAAGCTCCAAATGGACCTTTCATAGTTATTTGGTCCCCTACTTTCAACATCTCATCTACCCATCTACTTGCTCTGCCTCCTTCTTTGTATGTGATTAGGAAAGTAAGTTCATTTTTTTCTGAAGGCGAAGATGCTATCGAATATGCACGTGGTTGCAAATCTTCTGGAGCATCTACAGAAGGAACATCGAATATGACAAATTGACCAGAAATAAAATCTAGGCTTTTACCATCTTCTAGCTTTAATTTAAATTCCCAAGCGTTAGAACATAGACGTTCCTTGTAAATGCATGTGGTGGTATATGAAGAAACCATAATTATTTAAGCCATAACTCCACTCACTACTTCCAAAAATTCATCAAATAAATAATCTGCATCTTCCGGACCTGGTGTTGCTTCTGGGTGGAACTGTACAGAGAAGAATTTACCACTCTTATGTTTTATGCCTTCTACTGTTCCATCATTTGCATTCTTAAACCACACGTTCCAGTCCTCAGGAAGTTTTTCATCCACTGCAAATCCGTGATTTTGACTTGTGATAATACATTTCTGATCTGACCCTTCTTCTATGCAAGGTTGATTTACCCCTCTGTGTCCGTACTTGAGCTTATAAGTATCTCCACCTATTGCGAGTGCAAGTATTTGATTACCAAGACATATACCAAACGTAGGAATGTTCTGATCTATCGCCCACTTCACACTCTCTATAGTCTTATCACACATCTTTGGATCTCCAGGACCGTTACTTATAAACACTCCGTCATACTCAAGATCAGAATTTTTCAAATCAAAATCCCATGGCACTCTTATCACCTTCACTCCCCTCTTGAGAAAAGATCTGATTATGTTTCTTTTAATTCCACAGTCGAAAACTACAATCGCTTTCCTGCTTTCCTCGAGTGAGTTGTGCTGCCTCTCGACATTCGCCTCAGGCGAATGCTCGAGGAAAGCACAACGAGTTGAGAGGCTACTATCCGACTCATATACTTCAACGTCTTTACAACTAACCTCTGCAACTAAGTTATTCAAATTCGGATCCTCAATTGTTAATTGTTCATTATTCATTTTACATTGCGAATCATCTGCGATGATTTGCCCTAGCATAACCCCATGCTCCCTCAGCTTCTTCGTAAGTGTTCTGGTATCTACTCCAGTAATTGCTGGAATCCCCTTTTCTTTTAACCACTGATCGAGTGATTTAACTGCAGCATGATGACTGTAATCTTCTGAAACCTGTGCACATATAACTCCTCTTACATGGATATCTTCACTCTCGAAAAATTTACTAAATCCATATTCATTTAACTCTTCGGAAGGAACTCCATAGTTTCCTATAAGCGGATATGTAAAAACTAGTATCTGTCCTCTGTAGCTGGGATCTGTAAGTGACTCTGGATATCCTGCCATTCCTGTATTGAAAACTACCTCACCATCAGAATCACAATCTGAGCCAAATACATTCCCCTCAAACACCGTTCCATCTGCAAGTATTAGTTTTGCCATCCCGCACATAATACACAGAAAAACGCCAAAATGTGACATGATACTCGGCTATTTAGTACGAATTTTACTTTTATCTAGCCATAATGTGAATTCACACCAAACATCTTATTACAAGCTCTAAACATTCTAGTTCGTACATGATTCGTCATGCTCGCACATTTATTTAGGATAGCAGTCGGAATCCCCATTGCATTAGCTCCTGCATATAAACCTGCCTCTGCTACAGCTAAAGGAGAAGTAACAATTGTAACTCCAGTTCCAGAAACAGCATTCGCAATCTGTTTTGCAGTATCTATTATTTGCCTGTGAACAGGCGGAGCAAGCGGCTGAACACCTTCCATGAACTTAGAAACTCTTTGTGGATCTGCCGGAACAAATGGATTTAGATTTTTGATACTCATTTTTTATTTTACAAACCAGTTAAGAATTCCTCCTATGCCCTTTGCGGCTGCGATAGTTCCCACTCCACCATTTGCAATCAAATCAGTAGCTAAGAATATGCTGCCACCTGATGCAGCCACTGTAGCAACCGGGTGATTTTTAAATGCTTCATGAATACTGCTTACAGTATTACCAATTGCCTTAGGAACAGATGGAAATATTTCTATCGTATTTCTTACAGTATCTCTAGCAGCATTTATAGAAGTTCTTATAAGCCCTGGTCTCTCTTTTTCTGCGCCCTCTTTTCCAAAAATAGCATTGAAAGGTGTCCCAATTACAGGCTTTCCAATTCGATGATTCATCCATTTCAATGTATTTATACCAGATGCACCTGCAAGTTTAGGTAAGAATGTTGCCCCACCCCAAATGCTATTTGTTAATCGCTTTGGCATAGGAACTACTTTTTCTAAGCCATCTTTTGCTGTCCATTTTTTGCCTGTTATTTTACCAGCTACCTTATGACCAATTGCAGATCCTGCTGCTGCGGTTACAGCAAGTGCAGGAAATGTAGCAAGTGCTGCTAATCTCGTAGCATCCATAATGTGATGTAATTCTGGCCTTAGCTCTGGAAGTTTCATATAGTCCGGTCCTTTCTTAGCTACAGGCTTATTTGCAATCTCATCAGAAGATCTCTGCACCCCTACATCTGCTACTTTGCCTCTAACTGCTTTTATTTCAGCCTGCAAATCTTCTATTTTTTTCTGCTGCTCTTCTATTTTTTTCTGCTCATCGGAAGCATCTGCCCCCTCTTGAGCTCTATTAGAATTAGCAGGGATTGCCATCCTATATATAAACCTTCCTTCAGACACTAAGGATGATTGCTCTAATGCCAAATTTGGAAATGTAAGAATTTTCATTTGTTTTTATTTCCTTGGTTTATTACCAGTAATTTTATCGCTTATGCTTCTGTATATATTTTTAGTTAACCAAAAACCCCCAAGTGCTGCACCAATTTTCCAACCAGGAACAATAAATATTGTTGCTCCTCCCACAAGAGATGGGAGTCCAGCATTCTTTAAAGTCCACCCTGCAACTTTTTTGTAGATTGGCACTTGTTTTGATTTTTCTTCTTGAGCCTTAAACGTTAACTCCAAAGTGGTTAATCTCTTTTTTAAAGCGCTCATTCTCTCTCTCATTTCCATTAATTCAGGGTCGCCCCTTTTATCTACTGTAGCCTTATAAAGTTCTCCATACTCTTGACGAAGAATATCATATCTATGTCTTTCTGTATCAATATCAATTTGTGTTACAGACTTTGGAATTGGCTCTTCCCCTTCTTTATAAGCATTAGAATTACTATCGTCACCCTTAGTGCTACCGCCTCTAAATCTGTTAGCAGCATCTCTTGTTTTTCCTGCAGCTGATCTTATTCCTTCCCAAGATTTTCCTACAAACTTCGCAGATGCACCTAAATCTTTCCCAATCTGAGATTTCCAATCTTCAAAATTATCATTTCGGTCAAGCTGACCCTGCCTCTTGTATAATCTCCAACCATATCTGGAGGCTGCATATATTCCTGCAATACCAGCGCTTACACCTAAAGAAAATGGAGCAGATACTCCACTTGCTAACAAAATTCCAGCAGGGACACCCGAAATTGTAGAAGTTGTAAGATGGGTCAATCTCTTTCTATGTTCATTTTGTATTTCTTGTCCTGCCTCCGCAGCAACAATAAGTAATTTTTCTCTCCATTCTTTGTAAGATTTTTGTCCGCGTTTTTGTATATCCAAATGATCTACAAGTCTTTTTAATTCATTATCATCAAGCTTATCCTCCTGAATAGATTGCCAACTTTTAGCTATTTGGCTTGCTTCTGCCCTTTCACTTGTAGACAAAATAGCTTTCCTTCTTATTCTTCCTATTTGTGTAGCAAGACTTTGCTCCTTCTGTTCACAAGACATTATTTTGAAATTTTCAAAACCTATAGAATTTATCATTCCCGCAATATCACTTAACCTAACTACTCTACCAAAACATTGCTCTCCACAATGTGATTCATTCACACCTGGAGATGTATTTCCTGCATTAATCAATTCAGATTTATGTAACAAATGCAGCACATCTCTAAGGCCCCAATTTTCACGAACAGTTAATTCTTTGTCATCCATTTTTTGTGTTTCATTTATAATTTTTTTCGCATCTTCAACAGAATTAGTAGAAGATTCTATGCCAGTAGTACTTGCCACTGCATTCTCAAAATCATTGCTGAATCTTTTTTTCATTCCAGACCACAAAACTCTTGATCCAATAAAAGTTGTAGCAACAGCTGCCATTACTGTTGCAGAATGAGGAATAACACTTTCTCCAGTTTTCATAGCAGTTCCTATATATGGAGCTATATAACTTGAAAATAAAGTTGCAGCAGCTGCTGCTCCAACAGTGTCTATGGCAAGCTTCCACTCTCCTGACAACTTATCCCATCCATTTCTAAGCCATTCAACTGGCTTATGCAATACAGAATGCTGATCAGCACCTCCTTCTTTTGATATAAGTTGCTCATCTATTACCTCCACATTATCTTTATATGGCTTTTTCAATTTTTCTTTAACTGAATCTAATATTCTTGAAGCTTTTTCTTTTGTCTTCCCCTTAAAGTCTTCAATTCCCTCTTCTATATCTTCAGCAGATTCACTAGATCTTCTTTCTGCCTTAAGTAACCTTCTTTTTAATGCATCATTTTCTATAGGCTCAGCTTCTATAGGCTCATCCTCATCATGTCTAGAAATTAAATTAGCGCCAATCATACTTAAACAAACATCTAAATTATGTGCACAATAAGTGTCCTGATTACCATCTATTTTCCCATTTTCTACAAGAGCATGAATGCACTCTGTAGGAATTTCGAACATGCCACCATCATCATAAGATGATCTAACATAATAATTACCATCCCTCACATCTGGCAACAAATTAATTATATCTTCTGTCACTCCTCTTAACTTCAATTCTGCAGCTCCAGCTTTCGCTAAATAAGTTTCTAGACTAAGCCTAGAATATCCATCTTCATCACCATATATTTCCCCATCTATTACAAGTTCACGTATTACCCCTTCTGACAGGGAATATGGAATATTATTATATGTATCAAATTGCAATCCATCTTCATGATCAAAAATGTCTAATTCACTTTCTTCATCTTCGTCATCGTCGTCGTCGTCAAAAATACTCTCTGAGCCTGAGCTAGATGCATCATCATCTTCAAAAAGATCTATAGAGGAATCATTTAACGAAATCTCTTCATCTCCTTCATCATAAAGAACACTCTCTGAACCCGAGCCAGATTCATGATCATCATCATCTTCAAAAAGATCTATAGAGGAATCATTTAACATAAAATATTTTCCCTCTCCTTCAACAGGCTCTACAGAGGAATCATTTAACGAAGGTTCTTCATTTTCTTCATCAAAAATACTCTCTGAACCCAAGCCAGGCTTATTATCCAAATCATTACTGCCACTCAAAGTATCACCTACACCTTCTCTTACATCAGCAACAGAATCACTCACACTATTATTAGTTCTAATTTCAGGTACCTCTACATCTGCATTTGTAATTCTACCTGCAAGTTCAACTAAATTATCATTTCTGAATTTATATGTTCCTCTATCAGAAAATCCACGTATCTCAGCACCTTTTAGCTGCATCAACTGCCACTCAGTTATTCCAAGATATTCTGCCGCCTCTTTTGTAGGCAGATATTTCTTGCTTGGCTTAGGCCGATTATCTGATTCACCAGTTTCCATTTAAGTATTAGAAAATAAAATAATTATAATTATTTGTCAACTTTGTCTTCAAGTTCTTCTTCAAGTTTATTTGCAACCACAATAGGAGGATTCATATGAACCTTTGGATCTAGTGCCATTCCTCTGGAGTCAACAGAAAGTCTATCTATCAATTTTGGCCATGTTTTGCCATCAAACCAACCCGGAGGATCATAAACAGCATATGCATTTGCAGGAAGTGGATTTAAATCTCTTACCCTCATCTCACGACCCAAAGTATTCAGATCTTTCTTGTACTGCTCATATGTTGCATCCCCACCTTTATATAGCAAGAATTCTAAAGCATAAGAAATAAGATGAGATGTCTTCCCAAAGTAAGGATCTGTTTCATCTGCAACACTGTAAAGTTTTACGATGTATTCTTTCCATTTCTTGAACCTCTTTCCACCTGCATCATTTGTCTTTTCTTTTGCCATGTCATCAAATTTGGTCATGTTTTCTACCTCACCTATCTCTCTACATACTTCTTTGAACATTTTTACAGCAGCACGATCAAGTGCGATCTGTATTTGATCATGAAACTCAGCAGGAATTTTCTCTTTGAACACAGAGAGATCTACTAAATCATTTATTTTCTCATCGGTTGGCTTATCAAAATAACCAAGAAGCTTTTCATGTATTTCAGAACGTTTTTCTGGACTTACTATGCACAAATGCACAAGACAGTCTTTGCGAACTTCTGAGCTGCCCATATTTTCTAGTTTTTCAACATTATCATTGAATTTATCTTTCACAGTACCCACTCCAACATCTCCAGTAGCTATACCACCTAGTAGTAATCGCTTCTCTTCTGGAGTTAGTTTTTTCAGTTTTCCATCTTTTATTTTGTTCACAATATTAGTTGTTTTTTCTTTTTCTGCATCACTTAGAGGCATTGTTTTTTCTTCAATAGATGAATCTGAATCTTCGGGATCCCCCGCTATCTTTTTTAATTCAGACAGCGCATTTTTATCTGATTCTGGAGCAAAACTGTTAAGTTTCAAATCAGATATTTTCATAGGATTCATGGAAGATCCTCTGTAATATTTGAGGTATAAAAGGTAATCCTGTGCACGAGAGATACTAAGCTCCATTATATTTCCTTCATCATGAACATCCACAAAATCTCCATTTATCTTTCCAAGAGTTATTTCAATCGCAACATTAGTCATTAAAGTATCTAGATATGCCTTGTAATGTCTAAGCTTCTCTTGTTTCTCATCTTCTGGAAGACCATCAAACACTTCCTCTGCATTTCTCATAAATGTATCTCTAAACCACTTTCTAGATCGTGCTATGTAATCATGTGCATTCTCATGCATTGCTCTATTAACCGGAATAGTAGCAATCTCACAAAATCCTCTTTTAACACCAGGATCCATACCCTCAATCGATTTTTCTATAGCACCAGACATTGAATTTTCTATATCTATAAACCTGAGAACATTCCAACCATATATACTGTCTATATTTTCTGCATTTCCTCCCATTATACTTAGACCTTCTGGCCAAGAATCTCTCACCTTTATAGGAAACTTAATTTTATCTTTTCCAACTCTATTTTTTTCCTCCAAATATTTAGCTATTACGAAGGAATAAGCTCTACGTTTTACAAGTTCATAGACCGCCATTTTCTCGTACGCTTGCACTTTAGAAAAAGCATTTATTTGTGCAGCTGTATTTGCACCCGCAAGAGATTCTCCTGATAACTCCTCATATGCATCTACAACCCATTCATCTACATCATCACCGCCTAAGGATTCCTCAATTTCAATTACAGAATTTAGATGCTTCACCAAATTACTTTTCATATTTTCCAAATCTGCCAAAGCTTCAACATGCTCATTGTCAGTTTCTACAGTTTCCAAAAGTGTTATCAAATCCAAAATTTCTCCTTTAAATACCCTGCGAACAAATCTTTCAAATAAGTTAAGCACAGGACCGGTTACATGATGTCTGGCTAATTCCAGATATATTGAACGAACTGCGCCGACAGATAATTCCTTACCTTCCCTTAATGCAAATTCTATTCCATCCGGCGTCTTGGATAGAACAATCCCAGCTGCACTTACGGCATTGAAAAACATCTTCATAGCAGCATCCCATTCTTCCGATATTTCCATTCCCACCTTCTTATAAATAGGTGTTAAGTGCTCCACAAGTGAATCATATCCATCTATAAACACTTCTTTACCTGATCTATAAATAGCAGGTGTTCTTTCTTTGAGATGTTTGGCATATATCTCCATAGGAGCATACCCTTTCTTGAACATACTCTTAGCCCAATCTACTGAAATTCCAGCTTTTCTAAACATCCATTCAGCCATAGTTTCGTTCTGGAATATCTCTGCATTTGCAGCAGGAGTTGGCCTTTCATATACAAGAACATCTAACATAGAAAATCCTCCACCAGGCCTCTTGGAAGCTACATCTTGTAACAGTTGAGGCAATCCCTTAACTGAATTTAAATATGCCTCAGAGAAATTTACATATCTCCTTCTTATAAGAGCTTCTCCGTCTTGGATAGTATCTGGAACATCTGGATCTCCAGCAGCAACATCAATACACAAAGCTTCGAATGCTTTCAGCATGATTTCATATCCCCTTTCCTCTTCTTCATCTCTTGAATAACTTTGTTTTTCTAAAGATCCAAGCTTGGAAGAAATTTTTCCAACCACCGCTCTCACTTGATCTGGGGCTCCTTCACTAAACTTGCCATTGAATCCAGCTGCGCGAGCATTTGCCCTCCAATCAAGTAAATCAGAAACAGGAACTGGATTCTCTGCATCCATTAGCTGTCTCACAGCTTCATATCCAGCTGTAGTGCCTATGTCTTCGAATCCCTTTCTCTTTTCATTCCTTCTTATAAACTGCTCTGTTGCACTATTCCTATCTTTCTCATTCATATATGTCAGCTTCAGTCTCTGCAAAATACCCTTGCCTGTCATATCTTTAACCACATAATCTGCACCGAAAAATAGAGGCACTCCTAGAACCCACTTCCTCCACTTGCTACTTTTTAAGCCTTTCCATACAACTGCACCAGCAGAAAATACTATTGCTGCTGCAAGACCTTGCTTTACACGATCTCCACTATCCCACAATTTTACAATTGCATCTCCAGAAGCACGTAAAACATCTAGTGGATCTCTAAACCTTTCTTTTCTTGCAACTTGCACCTTAGAAAGAAAAGCATCTTCCTGCACACGAAGAAGATGGCTCTGAATAGCTAGTACATATGTCTCAGCAACACTATGAGTAATTTTTCTACCGTTATCTAGAGTAATAGTTTCATTATTACAAAATGCTCGAATAAGAGCCTCTTTTCCTCCCCCGGATGCACCTCCTTTGATAACTATTTTTTCATCTGTGTTGTATAAAATTGCCCTAAGTCCTTGTTCTGCACCTTCTGGATCATGCATCCAGTTATCGAAATGATATCTACCACTTAGTAAACCAATCCCCTTCTTATCTGCCCTTGAATGAAGTATATCAAGTGATTTTTCAAACATTCCTACATGAAGCTCATTCTTCATTCTAGAAAGAATATCTTTACCTTCCAACGATTCAAAGCTCTTCATATTAGCTACAAAAACATTAAATCCTGCAGTATCCGCAGGATCAAATGTGACCGCACTTGGATTGTTGATATATGAGATAGCTCTCAACATAGGGTCAGGATTTGTTGAAGTTTTTGGCTGACTTGCAAGGAAAAATGCCCGCTGTCTAACCAGGCTACTTTTCCCTACAAGCAATGGATCCAATCTTTGCTTTATTGCTGCATGCTTCTTCAAAAAAATTCGCATAGCATCTCGAAGTTTCTTCGAATTTTCTGGCAGACTTATAAATTCTGTACCACGCTTAATTGCCTCTGCTTCTGTCTCATGAAGTAAAAGCATTTGTTTAAATGAAACTTCTGAACCTTGATCGTGTTTATCAAAATCATTTAGCAATCCTTTCATTATTTTTTCATATTCACGAACCCCTTTGTTTGAATTAGAGAGATCTGATAAAGCATTATCTGATTCAAAATTTCTCCCTATTGAAGTTATCCTGCCCCACCATGAACCTGCACCTTTTTCTATAAGGGCACCAAATTCTTCAGAAGAGAGTCCTATCTTTTCTAGAATCCCCACACTTTCATCATTTAACTTGGAATCTTGTAACTCTTTGAGATGAGAAGCTACATGCGCTTCTATTTTTTGTGCGTCAGGAGCCAGACCAAGAATGCTACCTATATTTTTCTTTAGTTCTTTTATTCTGGCATTTCTTTCAATTAAATTGGATCCCTTCACATATATTTCAGTGCCAGTCATCATAAAATATCCATCGCTTTTTTTCGCAGATGCTTCTATTTTTTCTACAATTTCTTCTGCCGTAATTACTGCATCTCCTTTTTTATCCTCTTTTTTTCTCAGAAGAAAAGCAAATATATTTACTGCCTTTTCTTTGTTAAATTTTCCTGTTTTTTCATCTATAACCACATCTATAGCTCTACTTAATAGATCTGATATATCTGCAAACTCAACATCGCTTGATGAAAACTTGTTTATGTCTTTTGATTTTGCAAGCTTGTGCAAGTCTCCAGTGCTGATATTTATATTTTTATCATCCAAAAAATTATTCACACTCTCGGGTAAAAATGCTCTATCTAAAGCTTTTTTCGCATTTACAAATGGAGAGCCATCGTAATTGACAGTATTTGTAAGATAATTCTCTAGGGCAGAAGAATCCCATACAGAAGCAAAATCTTCTGCTGCATCATCTAACATCACAAGGTGTGGCTTATATATGGCTAGATACTCTGCATATCTATCCACATCTTCTTCTGGTGCATTTTTCACCATGTCTTCCTCTGCCTCTTTGCCAAAGACAAGACTAACGAATTTTTTGAAAGTTTCTACATTTGATCTAAAAGTCATTCGATATTCTTCTGCAAAAAGAAGATTTGTCGTAAATGCAAATTTCCCTTTTTCCAAAATCATTTTAGAAATTTCCTTTGTCAAATCACTATCCAAAGAATACTTGCGAGATATATTCTCTAATTTATCATCTACTATATTATCTAATCCTAAATTACCCACTAATGCCACTGCGCTTTTTGGATCAACATCTTCTTCTTTTAAAGCTTGCAACATAGAAATCATAAAAGATGTATCTATCTTTCCATCTTCTCTTCTGCACTTTTCTATAAGATCAGATGCCTTTCCTCCATTTACTAGATAATAAAATCTTAATCTTTCTGGAAAACGCTCAATTAAATGTTTTCTGATTTCAGCATCAGAAATTACTAGCTGCTCTTGTGCATCACGAAGTCCCATGCGAATAGATACTCTGTCCTGAATATCTTCAGGATCACCATCATAATCTGGATTCCCTCTATTTACACTTATCTCAGGTGGTGGCAATGTAGAAACCTCTCGCAAAACTTTGAATATTCCCTCTAAATTTTCTTTATTAAATTTTGAAGTAGCAGGCAACTTGTTCATCTCCTCCAAAATTTTTATTAACAAAGTACCTTTTTTGCCATGCACATCATCGATCAAATCTTTTTGTTCGTCAGTTAATTCATTAAATATTTTACTCACCTTTCCTTTTGCTTCTGCCAATCCCTTTTCTTCGAAGGCCAACATTATGAGCTTATCTGCTATATCTATAACAATCCCCTGCCTTTTTCCTAACACATCTCTATCCGCAGCAATATTTTCTATAACCTCACTTGCCTTCTTCATTCTTTTTGTTGAGTAACCCTTATCTTTTGCCCTTTTAATTGCACTTTCCAAAAGTTTTTTAAGCTTATCTGTGGAATCTATATAACTTTGCACACTATTTTCTGCATCTTTCTTTAGCGTCAATCTCTTTTGCTCTGAACCAAATGTCGAAACAATATCTTCGGCTGTTATCTCTCCATCGCTTAGCAAGCGAACTCCCCCTCTACCAAAATCGTAAGACGCTACAGAAAAAACATATCTACGCCATTCGTCATCATCTATCAAATCTGCATAATCTGGATTGGATAAAATTATATTCTTTGCAACATCTAGCAGATCCTTATAAACAGCATCCATACTTTCTCTTTCTTGTGGGAACTTTCCTTTTTCTGGAGCACTACCAAATCCTCCACGCGGAGTAGATGCATGTTGCCAAGAAAGTCTATTCTCAGCTACTTCACTAAATAAATTTCCCGTAAATATATTGTTTTTATTTATTTTCATTAAATCTTAAGATTATACCCTATTTTGGCCTTAAATTCAATTGAAGGAGTAATACGTACACTATTTGCCAATATAGACATATTTGGCATATGAGAGCCAATTTATGAATCAATAGATTTTCTAAAAATATACAAAAGAAGAGGTATTATGTGGCCAATGGAGCTTTTTGGAGTCAAAACTGAAATTATCAGGGCTGGAGAAAGTATTTGTGAGTCACTTAACAAGTGGCTAGTGGTCAGTGATCAGTGGTTAGTTGAGGATGACATAGTCATAATTTCTTCCAAAGCAATCGCAACATCGGAAGGCAGAGTTATGGACTTAAAAAAAATAACACCATCAAACATTGCAAAAAATTATTCAGAGAAATGTGGAAGGTCGGCAGAATTTTGTGAAATTGTTTTGAATGAAATTGAATTTAGAAATGGGAAAGTTGTTGGAGTTTGTCCGGGAGCAATTTTCACTTCTCTTAAACCAAATGGAATGAATGGAGAAATATTATGTGCAAATGCTGGGATGGATGAATCGAATATCGAAAAAGGTTATGCAGTGGGGTGGCCAGAGGATCCAGTAGTTTCAGCATCTGAACTAAGAAAAAATATTAAAGCCTCCATCATAATCTCCGATTCTTGTTGCAGACCAAGAAGGTGGGGAGTTACAGCTTTTGCGCTAGCCGTAGCCGGAATTGACCCCTTGCATGATCAGTCTGGAAAGAAAGATTTATTTGGTAGAGAACTTAGGATTACAAAAGAAGCAACTGCCGATCAGCTAGCAACTGCTGCAAATATTCTTATGGGAAACGCAGATAAATGTGTGCCAGTAGTTATAGTAAGAAATCATGGAATAGAATTAAGCAATTACGAAGGATGGGTTCCGGGGGTTTGTAAAAGTGAAGATCTATTTGGAAAGATTGCTTGAATATATATTTTAGGTACTTTAAGTATTTTAGGTATCTTAGGTACATTAGGTATTGCATGACATGCATGCTGGGTGTACATTTGTACACATGTACAAGAAATATTCAGATGGCTTTAGAAAGTTAATAGCGTGGCAAGAAGCTCATAAATTAACGCTGAATATATATAAAATTACTAAGAATTTTCCAAGAGAAGAAATGTACGGCATTACAAGCCAGTTAAGAAGAGCATCTAGCTCTGTTGCTGCACAGATTACAGAAGGATCTAGAATGCCAACATTAAATCATCGTAAATCATATTATGATCGAGCTTATTCATCTGTAGTTGAAGTGGATTATTTTTTAGAACTAAGTAAAGACCTCGAATAT
>JABICL010000038.1 GCA_018652265.1 Candidatus Peribacteria bacterium | reverse complement strand
CATTATTGCTTCTTCTCCAGAGTAATTATGTATCAGAGAATCTTGTACATCTCTGTCATCCAATACATCATCCAGAACTCCAAGTGAATTACTTGCTACTGTATACTTCTGAGAAACAGTACTTTTGGCAGTTGAAACTTCTCCAGACAAAGCTATTTCTGCCTCACGCCCTAATACCTCTAGCTTGTCTTCTGATGTTCTCAAAGTTTCTCTAGCAGACTCAAGCGCCGCTCGTTTGTTTTCTACTTCTGCCTCTGCAATTGCTATATCTTCTGGCCTAGTACCTTCTTCTAACTCTCTCAAATCTGCTTGAGCAGCTTGTAAATTTGCTAGTGCAGAATTTACATTTGCAAGAAGCTCTCCAGCTCTAAGCGATGCAAGCCTATCCCCTGCTTCTATTTTGTCTCCTTCTTTTACAAGCACCTCAGCAACTACTCCGGACATAGGAAACTGAAGATTTAAATCACGCTCAGAAATTACAGTTCCCACTGCCTCTACTGTCTGAGTTATATCTCCACGAGTTACCATGGCAGTTATATATTCCGGCTCTGGCTCTGCAGTAACCTTTAAGTACCCATAAGTAAGAGTAAGAAGTATGAGACCTACTATAGTTAGCTTTCCCCAATGATTTCTAAGAATTGTACGAATAGGTTCCGGAATTTTGTTCCAGCTTCTTTTCATAAATCCCTTTTCCTCTTTTTTGTGTGACTGAGGATGATGAGGGTGATGCTCTTCTGAGTGTTTCTTTGCGTGCTCTTTTTTCTTCTTGGTCATAGTGTATAGAGAGTACACAAAATTTGTGAGTTTGTTGAGTGCTAGATACTACCCTCTTGGCTGAATAAAAGACTGGCCATGACTCGAAACAATTATCTTGTCGGAGTCACCTGGATAATCTTCTACTTGTACTCCAGAGTCAGACAATCTGTATTCTTCTAGTGCAGCAGACACACCATCACCTACTTCACTAGCAACTGTACTAACTTCTTCTGAATCTACATTAAGCTCTCCAACAGGCATACTTTTTGGCTGAACAAAAGCCTGGCCATCACTCGAAACAATTATCTTGTCGGAGTCATCTGGATGATCTTGAACTTGTAATTCTCTCATAGAAAATAAGTGGTAAAAGTGATATTAATTGTATGCAGGCTATATATAGCACACCGCATAGGTCAAACAAAAAGCATGCAATTTGCTCAACAGTATGGTGCGCCCGGCAGGATTCGAACCTGCGACCCCCGGCTCCGCAAGCCGGTGCTCTATCCAGCTGAGCTACGGGCGCAACAGTGCTGATTGTAGTTTGTAAAAACAATAAAGTCACAGAAATACTTTCGTTTGTTTCAAAAATCATTAGAATGCAGCGGCTTATTTTTTAATCAAAAAATCATATGAATGGTCAATACCCAGAAGTTTTCCAAACTGCATTTGAACAAAATGCTGCAGATCTAATATCGCTAGCAAATAGCAATGTAACAATACCCGATGAACTACCAGAAGCTATAACCTCTGAATATGCGATACTTGTTGGAGCATGCATCGAAAGTGAAGATGACGAAAGAAGATCAGCTATAGAAACAACTATGAGCCAAGTAATAGATGCATTGGAGTCCAATGATACAAAAGTTAATAAAGAAATACTTGAATATATAGAACTACACAGAGGAAGTATAAATGAAGTAGTAGCAGATTTAGCAGAAGAACCTGCAACTGCATAAACCTATTTCACCGAAATCTTCTCTCCTTCAGAGCTCACAACTACATGGATCTTCCCATCAGAAGATTCTGCAAACTCTCCATTAGTTTCATCTGCGATATAAGATTCAAATTTTTCTAGTATCTCTGTCATGCCTTCGCCTGCTTCCAAGGTAATTCTGTCATTTACTCCAAGTCCTTTTTCTTTTCGCAAAGCCTGAATAGCTCTGATAGCCTCACGAGCCATTCCTTCGAGTTTTAGATCTTCTGTGATCTCAGTGTCTAAGTTCACAACTATTCCATTACCAGAAGCTACTGCCTCTCCTTCTTTCCCTCTATAAATAATCTTTGCTTCTTCTGAACTTAATTTTTCTTCCATTACAGTAATAGTTCCATCTGAATTTTCTGTGAAGTTACCTGCTTTAGCTTCTTTTATAATCTCCTGAACTCTGCCCCCTACACGTGGACCAAGAACTCTAGCATTTACCTCTACCCCTTTTTCTGCAATTCCAGAAACGTTGTCTGAGAGTACAACCTCCTTAATATTCAATTCCTCAGATATAACCTTTTTGTCACTAGTGGTTAGTGGGCAGTGGGTAGTGGTCAGTATCGTTATTTTCTTTAGTGGCTGTCTTACCTTTACATCTTGCTCAGCTCTTAGCTTCATTCCAAGTGCAACTATGCTTCTTATAAGTCTTGTTTTTTCCATTAGTGCTTTTTCCTCTTTAGAGAGAGCCCTAGCTTCTGGCCAATCTTCCATGTGAACAGAGCTGTGTTCTTTGTCTGTAAGGTTTAGATATATAGCTTCTGTGATAAATGGACAGAATGGCGCTAGAACTTTTATAAATGTCATTATTACTTCATTCAAAGTAGATATCGCCATAGCTCTTTCTTCCTCTCCTTCTTTTCCTGCAAAACGACGGCGTGATCTTCTTATATACCAATTTGTAAGAGCATCTAGAGTTTCATAAATCTCTGCACACGCTAGTGACAGATCATATTCGTCTAATTGTTTCGTAATTCTATTAACTAAATCTTGAACCTCAGCAAGGATCCAGAGATCCATAGGATTTTTACCACTCTCCTCGAGCGTTCGCCCATCGCGAACGTCGAGAGGTGAAGAAGAGCCTCTCCACTCGTCAGCCGCGTCTGACTCGGTCGAGGAAAGCCCTGCGGCATTCGAATGCAAAACAAAGAAACTATAAACATTCCACAGAGGAAGTATTATTCGTCGCACAGTTTCTTCTACAGGCTTCTCCGAAAATCTAATTTCTTCTGCACGAACAACAGGAGAAGACATAAGAGTAAAT
>JABICL010000048.1 GCA_018652265.1 Candidatus Peribacteria bacterium | reverse complement strand
GGATGCTTCTGTAACTGTGCGATTTGTTCGCATGAATATATGATTTTCATATTCCTCTTTTGTTAAGTGATAAAAGTAACAAAAGGAACAGTGGATGAAGGTGGATTTCCGTGTCCACTTTATGGGGTACAGATCATGGTGGGTTGGGTGGGACTCGAACCCACGGCCAATGGCTTAAAAGGCCACTGCTCTACCGACTGAGCTACCAACCCATATCGTATTCGCTTGTAGCGAATTATATTGCAATTTTACGTTAAATAAAGCCCAAAACCCATATAAAGCATTATTTTGTGACTCTTTACCGATTTGCATGTTTTATGATATAATGTAAGGAAATCCAAAACAAAAACACATGACAAAAAAGCAGGATACACAGGCAAAAAATCTAACTATGGAGCAAGTCTACGATCTGCTTATGATAAATATAGAGCCAGATCTAACATCTTGGAGCATACCTACTCTTGATGATGTTTATAGTGACGAAACTAAGGAAGAGAAAACTGAACGCATGGAAAGATACGAAGATGCATTTAGACTTTTTTCCGAAAGATTTGATTACATGCTCGGAGAATGGAAAGGACAACTTCTCAAATTTAAAGAAGATGCAATTAAGAAACTAAAAGTAAAAACAAAAGCAGAAGATGCAGCAAAAATGAAAGAAATAGAAAAATTTATAGACAAACAATGAATAAACACACACACAAACACTGGCAAGATTTAGAGCTTCCTTATAAGGAGGCAAGATTCGCATATGTAGAACCTGCTCCAGGCTCTGCTCCAGATGCAGGATCAGCAGATGAGCCTGAAGCTAAGAATGGAGATGCAGATATAAAAAATGATCCAATGAAAGATATTATAAGTAATCTCAAGAAAACAGAGGGAAAAGGCAGGCAGGCAGAAATGTTGAGAGGAATTATGATCGATTTTTTGAAAAATGAAGAAGCAAAAAAAGATAATAGTATAAATGGAATTATTCTTGGCATAGAGAACGTAGCAGGTATCGATTTTCCAGAGGAGCTAAAAACTGAACAGGCAATACAAAAGATTGCCTTCGAATCTGGATTTATAAGCTTTGAAGATCTCAAAGAAATTTTGAAAGCGTCTGAAGAAAAAAAGGAAGCACCAAAAGCTCCAAAAGCTTCGGAGCGTATTCCAACTAGTCTTCCCGCTCTAGCAGAAGCTATTACTAAATATCCTGATTTGGTAGCAGAATGTCGTCAGGCACTTAGATTCCTTGCAAGAGCAGAAAGACAGACTAAGAATAGATATAGAGCTATGAAGCTCGCTCCTAGTGAGCAGAATTTTGTAAGAAATTTACATTCAAAAATAACACAAATACCTGAAGCTCAGAAGATGGATAAAGCGATGCTTAGAGCAATGCAGCCTAATGATCTTCGAGGAAGCCTAGACTTCATAAGAACTATAAATAAATTTGCACTGAATGCAGAAGACGATAGATACCTTAATCAATACAAAGAATCCTCTGACACAATGCTTATAAATGCACTTGAAGAATTGCAAGAAAGAAAAAGACATCTTGCAAAAGGAACTCTTAAAAAATCTGCAAACAAACAAGTTGGCGCATATATGAATAATGGCGAGCTTGTATATACGGATGGAATCAAAGAATATCGCGATCTAGCTCGTAAATATACAACTTTAAATAAAGAATTCAAATCTAGAAATAAAGAAGGCAAATCTTATGCAAGTTTTAAATTAGAATACGATGATGCATACAAAGAAGGATATGCGAGATACATGGGAGAACTAAAAGCTATTGGCACACATATGGACTTGGAACACGAAGCTCAAGCAAGAATCTCAGGAGAAAATGCAAGAATTATGGCTTCTTACAATAAGAATAGAGGTGCATACAATTTAAATTCAGAAAGACGTGCAAATCGCATGGGAGTTTTAGGAAGAGAATATGCAGGAAGTAGGCCATCCGGCAATGATGCAGATCTTGCAGCACATCTAGAAAGTAGAGGTGGATGGGTATATAGAAATGGAACATATGTAATTCCTATGCAAGGAAATATATATAGAACAAATCCTATAACAGGACTTGAGGAAGATGTAACAGATCAAAGAAATGCAGTTGCATCGGGATTTGGACTACCAAAAAATATAAAAGGTCCAAAAAATGAGAAATGGAGATCTGGAAATTGGGCAAAAGATTTTGTCTTTGATAGACCAGAATCAAATGAACAAAGAGAGATGAGAAATAAATCTACAAATAGAATGGTAGAAGATTTCGAAAAAATGTACGAAAAATTTCAGGAGCTAGGAGAAAGATTTAAAGATGATCCACAATTTGGACACAAATATAGAGAATGGGAAAGAAAATTACTTGAAGAACCTGTTGATCTTCATGCATTCTTAACCGACTTCAAACATCAGATAGAAGCATTTGGCAAGGCTGAACAAGTGCATGATATGATGGATAGAAATAGGGAAAAAATTGCAAAAGATGCAAAAGGATTAAGCCTAAGTAAAATGCTAGGAGTAGAGTACTTATATAATATTGCTGATTATAAAGTTACTAAAATTAGAATTTCTAGATCCGACGGAAACACTTCAACAAGTGCAAATTATTATTTGGGCACAGTTGATCGTTTGGAAGACAATCAATTCGATGCATATGATTCTATGGGAATAGTTATAGAACATAAATATGGCGGATTAAAAGGATATAGATGGGGCGAGGAAGGAAAAGGAACACTAAAAGATACAGGCATTTTCTTTAGCAAGCCCGGAACATACAAATTTGCATACTCTACAGAACAGTCAGGAAGTGGACACGTGATTAAAACATCAACTGTAGAAGTAGATGACAAACTTAATGCTACTGTTAAAAGAAATGGGCAAGAAATAGCTGATGTAGAATTTGTACCTAATGAAGAAAAATCAAATGATGATGGGGAAATCGTGGTTTAAATTCAATCCCCCAACCCCAAAACACCAAACTGCTCTAGTATCACATTTACCATCTCTTTTTGCTGTGCCTGATCTTCCATAGCGATAGAAGCTAGATCCAAGCTCAAAGCCCTAGCATCATCCAGAGCTGCCTCGTAAACGGCCATTTCGACGTATCTCTCTAGCTCTTCAAATTTATCTCTATATCCAATCACACGCTCAGAAATAAGAACACCAATAGAAGCTGCAAGAAGCTTTTCATCTTCAAGAGGATCAGACATAAATATTGAGAATATGCCCGACTCATCCTTATAAGAATCTTCTATATCTTCAAGGAGTAGATACCAATCATACAAAGCGAGAACCAAATCTTCTTCCGAAGAAGCAGTGTCAACAGAAGATGCAAACTTTTGCATGCGCTCTTCAAAATCCTCATCGGATAATTCCTTCATTACGTTCGACGTATTTCCCCTCCTCTCTTTAGCCAAAGTTTTTATAACTACTTTTTGTTCTGCAATGTTTGTGCTTCTTAGCTGAGACATCTCTTTGCCTACAAAATTGTTTTCTAGAACAACCTCAGCAGATGCTAGCTCTGTTTTTTTACCATCTCTAAGTTTCACACTTAACTTTTCCGATGTACGACCAAATGTAGATTCTATTTTCGAAAAACGACTATCAAGTGGTGTTGATTTTATATCCGCAAGGAAAGAGCTTATATCTTTTCTAGAGCCAGACTTGAGAGCTGATTCCCCTGCTTCCAAATTAATCAAAGAGCCACCAAATATTCCAGATATCAAATGATTTCTATTCTGCAAGTATTCAATCTTCATACGAACATATTCCATTTTTATATCTCCTGCTTTTTCTCGAATCTTATGAAGAATAGATACTGATTTTTTGAAGACCTCCTGTTTGTCATCATATTTATCAGCACCTGAATCCGCCGCAAAAGCTTTCCAATTACTTGCAACCACATCTTCATCACTACCAATCATTTCTTCTAGATCTTTTAATTCTTTAACAAGAGAATTGAATGACTTTTTTGAGCTAGGAATTATTTCTTTTGCCTTTGTAAAGTCACGACTGTATATAGCCTCCAGAACATCACTATCTGTGGACTTAGAAACTGAACTCGTAAGTAAAATCTGTGCAGCAGCAAGTTTCTTGCTAGTGCTTCCTACAGACATAGGATCAATAGCAAAAGAACTTACAATCAGTGTACATGCAGCTATTGCTGTAACACCTGCAGTTGCTTGCACAAACTTAGTAGCACTCATCTGAGACTTCCTGTATTCCTCTAAGAGATGCGTTCTTATTCTTGCCTTTTCTTCACCACTCAATTTTTCTTCGTTTATGGTTCCCAGAAATGATTCCAAACTTGCCTCATCGAATACCTGCTTCTTCATAGAAGTAAGACCTTTAGCGCTTGAGGTAATCTGTTTATCTGCAATCAGAAGTAATGTAGAAACATTCATCATCCTCTCCCACCAGAAAAATCTTCTCCTCTTCATTAAAGAGAAATAAATTGAAATGATTGTTTCCTGCGCCAAAGTCTTATCCTTCAATCTGTTTAACACATAAACATAGAAATCATCTATGGTTCTATCGAAGAAATCGAAAAAATCAAACACCATGTCCTCCGATGCATCCATATCATCTGCGCGTGTCTTGCCTGATTTTTCGAAGAAGTTAATCATGTTCCTATGCCAAATAAATCTTGTATTGGATAAACAGTTTTTCTAAACCATCCCCTATTTGCACGAGCTTTTATCTCTATATCACTTATTCTTTTATTCATACTACCTGCCAGACTTGCTAAATCTGACTTTGTCTTTGCTTCATCTAAATCCTCATGCCAAACAATCAAAAATAGCTCAAAAGAAGATCTTTCTCTACTGCCTGCAAACTCAAGTAATTTATCTATGCCATCCATCTCTTCATCTAAAAATGCGCGCATAGATTTCTTTTGCATATAAATATCCTCACCCCATTCTTCGGCAAGAATTTTTGATGCTTCATCTTCACTGTCTTTCCAGAACATAACACCTGAATAGACTCTGCCAATGCCAGTATTCATCTTATTGGAAGCTTCTTTTATCTGCTCCTCAATGTATGTATTTTTTGCAAGTTTCGCACGTAAAACAGGATCCTCCATTAAATGATTTGTAACTTCTACAACTTTATTTTGCTCTTTCTTTACAGCTTTTTTTATAGAATAAGTTATTCGTTTTGATGGAACTATATTAGCAACGCCAGCGCTCTCTCCATCATCACTAACGTTCGCTATCAAATTTTTATCGAACTCAGAAATGCTACTTTTCAAATTATCATATTCATCCAAAAATGCTAAAAGCTCCTCAGCCGCCTCGCTTCTCTGAACTGCATTTTCATGCATCTGCTCTTTCCTTTCTTCTATATAAGCAACTGCTGCATCTATATCTTTGAATTGTCCTACAAATCTAAATCCCTTGCCAACATAATAGCCAACAAGGCGCATAGCACGACGAAGCTTGTATGCAGTTCTCCAAATAAAAGACTTACTACAACGACCACAATCTCCAGGACACTTGCTACAAGATTCATGAATACTACATGTAGAATCGCCACATACTCCTTTTTCTTCATATAAATTGTGTGTGCAAGATCCACAATCTCCAGGACATGTATTACAATTTTCGTGTAACTCACAAGTCCCATTACCACACCATCCTTTTCTACTTCCAGATCCACAATCTAATCTACAGTAACTATTTGGTTTTCTTTCCATTACAGAACAAATTCCATCTCCACATCTGCCTTCTGCACTTGCTGTCTCCCATGCAGCTTCATGCATCATGAATCCAATAGCAAGGCCAACACCAACACATACAAGCAGATACTTCATACTTGTATAGATGTTACCCTTCAGTCACTCCGCTCACAACACCTACTCTTCTCCACCTTCTTCTCTTACAAGTCCAAACCCTACTAGTAGTAATGCGGGAAGTGCAAACCATAGATCCTGATTTAGAACCATCGCTTGTACCATACGACTTGTCTTCATAAGCGGTACTAATATTTCTGTAGATCCAAGTGATGGATCAAGTAAGGG
This sequence comes from Candidatus Peribacteria bacterium, assembly GCA_018652265.1. Taxonomy (GTDB): domain Bacteria; phylum Patescibacteriota; class Gracilibacteria; order Peribacterales; family Peribacteraceae; genus JABICL01. The sequence continues at coordinate 7,544 of JABICL010000048.1, read as the reverse complement.
TGCTCCAGCAACAAATGTAAGCAAAGAAACTACTATAAGACCTGCTGTAGAAAGCCCAAACAGAGCAGTGGCAGCAAGTGCGACAATAGAAGAATGACTCTTTCCATATTCCACAGAAAATCCACCTTTAAGAGCTATGGATATAATTACTATCATAAAGAATACAAGCTTCGAGATAGACATAGTAGTAAGATTCAAATTAACACCCATAACTTTTAATATTCTGTATACAGGCTCAGATTCTCCAGAAATTCTCTCAAATATATTTCCTATTCCTTGTGTCGCTAGTATCGCGATATATATTGCGATAAGTATTTTAAGTGTCTGATGTTTTCCAATTATAAAACTATAAGCCGCAACTACAGCAAAGAAGAATAGAATAAACAGATCCCATGAAAGAGTTAGATCCATGTGGTAATACTATATTATGTGCAAAGGTTTGTACAAGGAGGGATACTTTTAAGCTATTATTAATCTATGAGACATGGAATTCTCCTCATAGACAAGCCAGAAGGCCCAACCTCACATGATATTGTACAAATGGCTAGAAAAGCTCTTGGAGAGAGAGCTATAGGTCATATAGGTACCTTAGATCCTGCAGCCTCTGGATTATTAGTTTTATTTGTAGGCAAAAAAGCACTTAAAACTATAGAGCTATTTAAGAGTTTAAATAAAGAATACGAAGCCAGAATTGCTTTCGGCAAAATAAGTTCAACATACGATAGAGATGGTCATATAGAAGATTTTCCACAGAAAAAAGGCTGGAAGATTCCAGCTGACATCGAACTTATAAAAATATTGAACGACAAATTCACAGGTCTTATAAGACAAGTTCCCCCTTCACACAGCGCAGTACATGTTTTGGGAAAAAGGGCATATGAAATTATGAGAAAAAATCCTGACGCAATACTTGATCTAAATGAAAGAGAAATACGCATTTCGAAAATGCAACTTGTGTCTTACGAATATCCACATTGTATGCTTAAAATCGGATGTAGCTCTGGTACATACATAAGATCTATAGCAAACGATTTAGGTGAAGTTTTGAAATGTGGAGGATATCTTGAAGGACTTAGAAGAACTAGAGTAGGAAATTGGAATATAAAAGATGCTACTGACGAAAACATTGTATGGCCCAATGTCATTCCACTAAAAGAAGTATTATCTGGCTTTCCAAAAATAGAATTAAATGATGAACAATTCGAAGATATAAAACATGGAAGACTTATAGATGGGAAAATCACCGAATACCCATGTATTGGATGGCATGGGGGTTTGCCTGTTGGGATACTAAAAATGAAAGAAGGGAAAGTGCATGGCAGGAAAGTTTTTTAAGAGCGGCCCGTGTTCAGCGTTCAGCGATCCGCAGCAAAGCAAGAACAAACAATAATTACGGATCGCGGATCGCGGATCGCGGATCGCTAATCAATGTTTTACATTTCCCTATTCCCGTATCCAGCTCTTCTACTGCGCAGTATTCTCCTTCAGGACAAATTACTGCAGCAGAACCACCACAGGGCTGAAGTGATCCGATATCTTCCGGATTCTCTTCGTTTTCATCAGTAACAATTTCCTCATCTTCTATTTCTAAACTTTTAATCATTGAATAAAAAGCATCACGAGAAAGTGCAGACTTTTCTCCTTGTGGAACAAATAATATTTCTATTATTTCTCCATTATCTCTTCGTATATATACATGATGTTGATTTGCTTCTTCGTCTACAAACCTAATGCCATTTCTTCCATCTACCCTCAAATGTAAACCCTCAGGCAATTTTTCTAAATCACTATTTTTGATAGTTACAAATGGCACTCTTTCACCTGTAAAAGAAAATTTGAGCTTACCTCCAGAGATATCACTATTCCATTCAGAAGGAGCTTCCAAAGAAATATTCAGTGAAGCAACCTTATATTTTTGAATTCCTACATTTTTTCTAGATGCATTTTTTATAGAACTAACGCTAATAACAGGAAGATATTTTTCATGTGAATTTGGACTCATCTCTCCCTCTAAAACTGCATACTCTCCAATGTAATCGCTTAAATTTACTTTCTTACTTTCTAGATAAAATCTAGATCTACCATTCATCTTGAGAACATGTGTTCCACGACGATAAAGAGAGGTTCCTGTAGAAGTCACAGTTCCAGTCGCAGTATAAGCACCAAATACATCGGAAGGCGTCACTGTATTTTTAACATCTCCACTACAAGCAGATAGAACCAAAAATAAACACAGCAGGCTGACCGCGGACCGCGGACCGCGGACCGCTCTCCTAAATCCCGATAAATCCAAAAATCCTGCCATGCATCTATAGTACCACCTACTGCGATATTTTCTTTCTCATAAATGCAGGAACTTCTAGCTCCTCTTCGGAAACCTTCAGAGAATTCTCCTGTAATACATCAGAATTCTGAGGTGCACCAACGTTAGCCACTGCAGCTTGTCTGTCCTGTACAGGAAGCACGGGAGACGCAGATGGTACTTTCGGTACAGAGCCAAATACAGAAGCTGGAGGTGCAATACTAGATCCTATAGTTACATCATCAAATCCAGTTGCAATCACTGTGCACTTAACCTCTCCACCAAATTTCTCATCTATTACTGTTCCAAATATTATGTTTGCCTCAGGATCAGCAGCTTCCGTAATTATTCTGGCAGCTTCATCTACCTCAAACATAGAAAGGTCAGATCCTCCACTTATATTAAATAGTATTCCCTTCGCACCACTTATAGATAAATCAAGCAGTGGACTATCTATGGCTGCACGAGCGGCCTCTGCTGCACGACTATCACCATTTCCATAACCAATACCCATAAGTGCAGTTCCAGCATCTTGAACTATAGATTTAACATCTGCAAAATCCACATTCACAAGTCCATGGATAGTTATAAGACTTGCAATGCCATCGATACCTTGATGTAAAACTTCATCCACTACTTTGAATGCTTCAACGAGTGGAGTTGTCTTATCTATAAGAGAAAGAATTTTATCATTTGGAATTACAATAAGAGTATCTACTTTTGTTCTTAGATTTTCTAATGCATCTTCTGCTTGCTTCTGTCTCTTTAGACCTTCAAAACTAAATGGCTTTGTTACAATTGCAACAGTCAAAATACCCATAGATCTTGCAATTTCAGCAATAGGAGCTATTCCTCCGCTACCTGTTCCCCCACCAAGTCCAGCAGTCAAAAATACCATATCCGATCCTTCTAGAGCTGTTTTTACTTCATCAGTACTTTCCTCCATTGCCTTTTTACCTATATCTGGATTTGCACCAGCGCCAAGACCCCTAGTAGTACCACGACCAATATTTAACTTTGTCGATGCAGGATTATGATACAAAGCCTGAGCATCTGTATTTACAGATATAAATTCAACACCCTGTGACTGCATCTCCACCATTCTCTTTACTGCATTTGATCCTCCTCCACCTATACCAACAACCTTAATTGTTGCACTTGGAATAATATCCGGCATAACTTCACGTGCTGAAGTTTTTGATTGTGCAACATCATCATCTGATTGTTGACCTGATGATGACGAAGAAAATGAACCAGATGACTTCTGACTACCAGCATCTGACTTTGTACCAGAGAATAAACTTCTTAATGTATCTGACATGATATTGTGAGGGTATATAAGGGTATATAAATAATTGTTATAAATATTTATGGCAATAAATTGCGGAACCAAGATTTCATATGTGAATATGCACGTTTAACACTCACAGAACTTCCGCCATATGATCTTCCTCCTTCTCTTGCTCCCCATACCAAAGTTCCAAGCGCAGTTGCATAAGCTGGATCATCAACTTTTTCTATAACTCCACCAATATCTACAGGAAATCCCATCTGTACAGGAAGTCCTAGAACCTCTCTAGCAAGATCCAAAGTGCCAGGAGCTTTTACTGCGCCTCCAGTTAGAATCGCTCCAGCAGGAAGCATTCCATCACGACCAATTTGTTTCAGAGATTCTTTTATTAGAGCAAATATTTCGTAATATCTGGCCTGCATTATCTCGGCAAGATATTTCTTACTAACAGTCTGTGTATCTATCTTACTTACAGAAGAAAGATCTATCATCTCTCTTTCATTTATCTCATCTGGGAGAAGTGATCCATACTCTATTTTTATTCTTTCTGCCGTATCTATAGATGTCCTTAGGCCAATTGCAACATCATTAGTTATTGCCTCGCCTCCTACAGGAAGAGAAAAAGAATGAAGGACAGTCCCCTCCTCAAACACAGCAACGCTGGTACATCCTGCGCCCACATCTATTGTAATAGCACCTAACTCTTTTTGTCTTTTTGTAAGAACTGCATCAGCAACAGCCATAGTTGCAGGAACTATTGCATCTATATCTACTCCTGCCTGATCTATACATTTTTCTACATTTTTTACATGCTGAACCTGTCCAGTAATTATGTGTGCATCCACCTCCAATCTTATGCCACTCATGCCTACAGGATTTTTTATGCTTCCCTGCTCATCTACAGTGTAAGATTTTGGTTCCATGTGCAAAATTCTTCTGTTTGCTGGAATGCTTACTGCTTGTGCAGCCTCAAGCACACGTGCAATGTCTTCTACTCTTATTTCTGGGCCAGAAATTGCTATTACTCCCCTACTAGAAAAAGATTCCACATGAGTACCACTCATACCAACAAAAACATGATTCACAGGAACCCCCGCCATTCTTTCTGCATCTTCTACAGAGCTTATTATGTTGTGTATTGTTTCTTCTACATCTATTACCTGCCCTTTTCTCATACCAAGAGATGGAGAAACTCCAACGCCTATTACATTAGGAACAGATCCCTGGCCAATTTGCCCTGATCCACCTCTAGAAATCTCACCATCTGATACAGCAACAACTGTTCTTATTTTGAAGCTACCTATATCGAGACTAGCAAGTACGCGTTCCTGTGGCATGAGATGAAAAGTAAAAAGACAAAAGCAAAAAGGCAAAGAATGAACCTTAGGCTGTAAGTCTATTTGTAGTGTTATTACAATGCAACGTATTGTTCGAAGCCTTTTATTATTCAAGAACATTTCTATGAATAAATAATATATTCAGGCTTTTTGGCTTACAGATAAGCAAAACTCGCAATTTAAGATTCACAAAAAATATCGAATTTTTTAGAAAAATATAGTTCGAACACGACTGGTGTTCAACATGATAATTTTCTTATGCTACTTACCGAGAAACACCTGAATAAAAAATTGAATCAAAGGGCCAAAATTTGGAAATCAAAATACCTATTATAATTACTCTGTATAGGGACAAGTGCGAATATTGGGTCTAAAAATATAAGCAAATTTATTTGTATAAAAATTCAGTAAAACACTGAATAAATTTTTAATACAACTGTGTAATAAATTATTAATCCAAGTAGCAAGCGTGCAGGCGGTATTTTGCGAATAATGCTTCGATTCACAATTCAACAAGTTCAGGATAGCAAAATATGACATGGCAGATAACGAATGTGCAGGTGGTATTTTGCGTAAGAAATCGATCCGAAACCTCTGATAAGTAATAAACGGTGATGGGTTACGTCGATTTCGTCGCATATACCGCCTTAAGCACATGAGTGGCTTTCAACAATCTCAAGCTAATCGAGCAATGGCAATTGCTCTTCTGTAATTCGTCCTAAATCTTCTTTTGTCTCATAGGAAGAATCTTCTGTATCTTGCGCAGAAAAGTTTCCGGAGAAGTATTCTCTGGCAAAACTGTCTTCGGCTACCATCTTTTTTAATCTACTTTTTAAAGTATAGAACTCCACATCCGAGAAAAACTTCTCTACATCTTGTAGATTCGATTTTCTATTTGCAATCTCACGAAGATCTAAACCTGTTTCGATATCTTTCACTATCACAGCCATATCCCTGCAAAAGAAAGCGCTTTCTTTGTCTGCTTCTAGCTTATCTTTTGCACTTCCTTTTATTTGATTGAGATTTTCGTAAATATTATCCAAACTTCCATATTCTTCTATAAGGCCTGCAGCGGTTTTTGGTCCAATTCCCTTTACACCTTTTAGGTTATCAGAAGGATCTCCTGTAAGCCCCTTATAATCTGGCACCTGCTCTGGATACACGCCTATCTTTTTTCTAACTCCTTCATAATCCAAATATTCTGGCTCTGCATATCCTTTGTTTGGAATAGCAACCTTTATATTATCCCCTGCCATCTGAAATAAATCTTTGTCTCCAGAAACAATTATTACTTCAAATCCTTCATTTGCACCACTAATTGCCAATGTGCCAAGCAAATCATCTGCTTCGTACTTTGGATCCGAAATAACAGGAACTGCAAAAACTTCAAAACATCTTTTCGTAATAGGAATTTGATCATAGAAATCATCTGGAGTCTCTTGTCTTCCTGCCTTGTACTCATCATAACGTTCATGTCTGAAAGTTTCAGATCCATCATCCCAGCACGCAACCAGTGCTTCTGGGTGCTCTCTTTTTAGTATTGTCAAAAGCATAGAAGTAACGCCAAATACTGCATTTGTAATAGTACCGTCAGATGTGGATAAATTCCTCTGAATTGCCCAATAGGCACGGTGCATCAAGTGATTTGCGTCAATAAGAACTAATTTCGGCATATTATGATTCTACCTGTCTACTCATATATATGCATATAACTATTCATAAATATGTGATTTTGCGCTATAATAAATGGAAATCTTGAAACCTTTACACACGCTCTCTACACCGGCATTTTCACCTAATTATGACAATAAAATATTCAAGAAATTCAGTGTGAGAACATTAGATGAAAAACTTATAAACAAGATGGCTTTCCAGCAGGAGCTTGGACTAGTTGCCGAAAAAAAGATTCCTCTAATTTGTATTCCAGACGGAATGTCAGATGAGAGTGGCGGAGAAATTTTCAATGAAGTTATTCCTGGAATATTATCTATGGAATGTCAGATACTTGTACGTGGAATAGGATCTAAGAAATATGGAGAAATGCTTACTGATCTAGCAAATAAATATCCTCACAAAATAAAAATTGTAAAAGATGATGAGGTACTCAGAAGAAAGATGTATGCGGCATGTGATATGTCGCTTTTCTTTTCTAAGAATCCAGATGAAATCGTAAATTGCATGGCATATGGCGCAGTGCCTATATGCTTTGATCAAGAAGGAGCTACAGACTTCGATCCAGTACAAGAATCTGGAAATGCATTTGCAGCTTCATCTGATTCCTCTTGGTCACTATTTGCAGCAATTGTAAGAGCATGTGAAACATTCCGCCTTCCATATGATTGGAAAACGATACAGAAGCAAGCAATGGAAAGTGTAAAAATAACGGCGTAGTTTTATAGGTCATCCTTCGCTTTTGATGGCTTGCCATCCGTAGTCGCAGCGACTTTGTGTTTATTTTTTTAGGCACCCTCAAAAGTCTACGGATGACATCCTACGCTGCGCGCTATTTGTAATTGGTCATCCTTCGCTTTTGATGGCTTGCCATCCGTAGTCGCAGCGACTTTGTGTTTATTTTTTTAGGCACCCTCAAAAGTCTACGGATGACATCCTACGC
>JABICL010000041.1 GCA_018652265.1 Candidatus Peribacteria bacterium | reverse complement strand
AGATACATCTATCATTATGGTATTTAGCCTTACAAACAAATGTGACATCTCTGCAATATCATCATGTGGATTTATCTGAGTGGTATATCTAAGAGGAGTTAGACCAAGTGAACGCACAAACTTCCTACCAAATATTTCCCAATTCACATCTGGATAAGCAGCTAAGTGAGCCGAGAAATTACCTACAGCTCCACCAAACTTTCCACACATTCGGAAATCATATAAATTCGACACCTGATTACTTAGCCTTTCCATAAACACCAAAAACTCTTTTCCTAAAGTCGTAGGCGTAGCTGGCTGACCATGTGTAAGGCTTAAGACCTCTGTCTTTTTCCATCTTCTACCAAGAGATCCAATCTGGACCATAAGAGATTTTATCTCTGGCCTGAGCACATCTTTTAGAGCACGATTTATAAGAATTCCGTAAGCCAAATTATTTACATCTTCACTTGTAAGGCCAAAGTGTATAAAGCCCAAAGATTTTCTAAGTGTTTGTATGCCTTGGAATTTCTTCCTCAAGTAATACTCCACAGCTTTTACATCGTGATTTGTTTTGCGTTCAAACTGACGAATCATGGTAACGTCTTTTGCGCCAAATTTCTCAACTATAGATAACAATCTCTTCTTCTCTGCAGATGTAACTTTTCTAAGTTCTCTTACTTTTCTCTCTTCAGAAAGCGTCATGAAATACAATATCTCAACCTCTACCCTAGCCCTCATAAGGGCTTCCTCACTGAAATAAGCGCCCAGGGAAGATACTTTTTTTGCATAACGGCCATCAAGGGGAGATATAGGTAGCATTTGGCAACATTATACTCTTAATATTACTATTTTTGAACTGGGCAAAATTTTCAATTTATAATTTTCAATTTTCATTCAAGGATCAATTTTTTAATATTCAAACAACATTCACATAAAATTGTAAATTGGATCTTGAAAATTGAATGAAAATTAGTAATTGAAAATTGAAAATTTCCCTATGAGCAACCATCCGTCTCACCGCAATCCAGGCACTTATAACAAGCTCCGTTACGAACCATATTTGACCCACACTGACTACACATAGGCGCATCTTCTGCTCCCTGGAATGCTAAAGGCACACCATTTCCTTCATGGAGATCTACTTTACCTTCATCTACTATAGGCAAACTAAGCGCAAAAGCATCTTTGCTTTTTGTTCCAGTCTCATAAGCCCTATCTACCAACTCACTATTGTGGACTTTCTTTGCCTTTTCTTTTGTAAGGAATTTAAGTGCAAGCCATCTTCCCAAATAATCCATCATACTTTTTACCATTGGGATTTCTTTGTTGCCTGTCATTCCAGCAGGCTCAAATCTGGTATGAACTAGCTTATGAACCAAAACTTCCAATGGCACTCCATATTGCAAATTCATAGATAGAGAAAGTGCAAGAGTATCCATTACTCCAGAAAGGGTGCTCCCCTCTTTCGACATCTTTATAAATATTTCACCAGGCTGAGAATCTTCATACTGACCAACGGTTAGATATCCTTCGTGACCTGCTACTACAAACTTATGAGTAATACTTTGTCTTTCATCTGGCAATTTTCTTCTACGTGGAACTTCTTTTATAACAATCTTTTCGACTATTTCTGTTTTATTAGATTCTGACTCTGACTCTGTTTTATCACTACTATCTGAATCACTCTTGGTACTAAGTGGCTGACTTAATTTGCAACCATCTCTGTATAAAGCATTTGCCTTTAGCCCAAGCTTCCAGCTAAGCAAATAACAATTTTTTACATCTTCCACAGTTGCTTCATTTGGAAGATTCACTGTCTTACTTATAGCACCAGATACAAATGGTTGAGCGGCTGCCATCATTCGAATATGTCCTTCTGATGCGATAAATCTTTCTCCTGTATTTCCACATTTATTTGCACAATCAAAAACAGATAAGTGTTCATCTCTTATATATGGAGCTCCTTCTATAGTCATATGTCCACATATGTTTTCGTTTGCTTCTTCTATTTGCTTATTTGTAAAACTAAGTGCATGTAAAACATTGAAACTAGGATCATTCCAATTGTCTTCTGTAAAACCAAGCCTCTTTAATGTTTCTTCTCCCAAAGTCCATACATTAAATGCAGAAGAGAGCTCAAACACAGTAGGCAAAGATTTCTCTATAGAAGCTATATCACCGTCTTTGAATCCTTTGTCTTTCAAAGAATCCTTATTTACATGAGGAGAATTTTCTAAACTAAGAGATCCTAGTATGTATGTCATTATTTCTTTCACTTGCTCATCTGTATATCCAAGAGATTTTAGAGCTGGCTCTACCGATTGATTTGCAATTTTCATATACCCACCACCAGCAAGCTTCTTAAATTTTACGAGAGCAAAATCTGGTTCTATTCCAGTTGTATCACAATCCATTAGCAAGCCTATAGTTCCAGTAGGAGCTATGGCAGTAACCTGAGCATTTCTAAAGCCATGTTTCTCACCTAAATTCACAGCATTGTCCCATGCATCTTGTGCAGCTCTTAGGAAATTATCAGGACAAATCGATTGATTTATACCAACCGGAATTACATGAAGATTTTCATATTCATGCGCTGGGGAATCATATGATGCCCTTCTGTGATTGCGCATTACACGCATCATGTGTTCTCT
>JABICL010000006.1 GCA_018652265.1 Candidatus Peribacteria bacterium | reverse complement strand
TCTTCTTTTTTTGGATTTCCTTTTTTTGGACGATGTAAGGGATATAATTCTTTTTCTTTCAGAATGTTTTGGAATTTCTTCTGATCCAAATGCAGCTGTTTCAGCAATATCACTATCAAATGCTTTATCTACAAGAGCTGCTTCTTCAGGATCTAGAGAGCGCACCTCTTTTTCTGCTAGGTCATGCTTCATGCTTACATCAGTAGTGTATGTTCCCGAATTTTCTCTAGAATTCTTCATAATACTTAATAGTTAGATGATAAATGGCTAAACATAGCCAGGGAACTAAGTACGCTACTAGAACATGAAACGAATGTAAAGCAAATTTGTCTATATATTTTGTATATCAAAATATCTCAATACAATTTAAAAATAATCAAGAAATTCAAACCACTATAACCCGTATGCAGTGTTCTGCTAATATCATCATGTGAATAAAACACTTGTAATCATCCCCACGTTCAATGAGCGTGAGAATATAGGCACGTTGGTAGATGGAATTTTTGCTCATAAGCGAGAAGACATTGATGTGCTTGTAGTTGATGATAATTCTCCAGATGGTACTGCAAATATAGTTAGAGATCTTCAGAAAAAATACGGAGAAGAAAGATTGCTTTTAGAAGTAAGAATGCAAGGAAAGGCTGGGAGAGGATCTGCATGCATGCACGGTTTTTCTTTTGCTCTCAATAATGGATACGAAGCTGCTATAGAAATGGATTCAGATCTCTCTCACAATCCTGTGCTAATACCAAAATTTATAGAAGGGTTAAAAGATGCAGATATAGTTATAGGGTCCAGATATTTACCTGGAGGAAGAGTAGAAGGCTGGCCATTTCATAGAAAATTACTTAGTAAGTTTGCAGACAAGTACATAAGATTTATTTTGAAAATACCTATAAGTGATTACACAAATGGATATCGTTGCTATGGAAGAAAGGCTCTAGAGATGCTTCCAGAGTTAGATATTGATGGTGTTGGATTTACTGTTATCCCACAGATGTCTTATCAGTTCCATAAGAGAGGTTGTACATTTGGAGAGATTCCTATTGTCTTTATAAATAGAAGATTTGGAGAATCCAATATGAGTCACAAAGAAATAGTAGAAAGTTTCTTTGCAGTACTAAAGATACGTTCCCATTCGTTGTACACACATACAAAACAATTTGTGAAGTTTGTTTTGACTGGTTTCACAAGTGCTTTCTGGGATTTGGGGATACTTACTTTTTGTATTGAATATTTAGGATGGGGGATATTACCAAGTAATGCACTTGCTGCATTAGTTGCAATCACTAATGCATTTGTAATAAATAAGCTTTGGACTTTCCGTAATGATGATAAAAAGCATCTAAAGCAATATGTGCAGTTCTGGATGGTTTATGGTTCTAGCTTTGCTCTAAATATGGGCATGATGTGGATTTTTGCTGAGATCATGGGTGTTTGGTATATCCTAGTTAAATTATTTGTTATTCCAACATGTGCAATCTGGAACTACCTGTGGATGCATTTTGGAGTTTTCAGAAAAAAAGATAATGAAGGAAATGTTTAATTAAATATTCATAAAAAATGAAACGAAAAATTATCAAATATTTAAGACATCCTCTACTGCATGTAATTCTACTTACTTCTGCTACAGCATTTTCATTTTCGCAGACGACCATACATCCGATGGATGATCATTTTTTGTATCAAGATTTTATGAAGAGTCTTATGGGTGGCAAATTCGATCTTTCTATTACCGGATATCATGGCGCTTCGTTGCTTGCTTTCCCTATTTATCTTTTAACAAGGTCAGATCTTTCTAACATCTATTTTCAGATATTTTGTGCACTACTTCTTATTCCTGCAATGTACGCTGCAGTTAAGGTATTGTTTGAGGATAGGTTTCTTGCATTACTTGGGACATATGCAATTGCTATGATGCCTTTTTATTCTTATATTGCTTTTAGAGGATTTACCTTTCCTTCTTATACGCTTCTGGTTTTGCTTACGATAATTTTGTATGGACGAGGTTCCAGATGGGCTTTTATTCCTCTTAGTTTTGCAATTATTACAAAGCCATTTGCAATTGCGCTATTTCCACTACTTCTTCTATGGAAGAATAAAAAACAAGAATGGATATTTCCCAGAGGTCTTAATCAAGTTTTATTGGCGTGTGTAGTGCCTGCAATTTATGTTCTGATTCAGTTATTTCAAACAGGAGCAATTGCAGCAGCAGCCAATCCAGAAATTACTGCTGCAAATGTATTTCATCCACTTAGATTTCCGCTAAATGTTGCACATTCTGTGCAGGTTTTATTTTCTGTGCATAACTTTTACTTTCTAGATCCTGTTCTTACCAGAATGAGTAATATGGTTCATTCATCACCATTACTTATGGTGTTTGGAATCTTTACTCTTATGTATCCTGCAATGTTTTTCCGTGATAAATCTTTGTGGAGAGCACTTGGAGCATCGTTCCTTGCAGCCTTTCTACTAGCTATGATGCTTGATCATCTGGATAACGCATACATGCAGACGAGTGTTTTGATGCTAGTGATTTTGTCTCTATCTTTCCTCAAAAAGTTTCCACTTTGGATTCCATTTGTGATTGCAACTCTTCATTTTCAATGGCTATATGCATACATGGAATTCCGAGAAATATATGATTTATCATATGCATTCTTCCTAGTGCCCATCGTTGTTGATATTATGTTTGCCTTGCTCTGTGCAACTAAGCACAAATTGATTATAAGTTTTATTAAAGATAAAAATTAATTTTCAATTTTTTTATCTGATTTCTCCACGCAAGCTCTTTGGTAAGCTGCTGACAAGGCATTAATTTTTTCTGCATTTGTAACAGCCCAAACTGCGGATGCAATAGCGTCTTCTGTGCTTTTATTTCCTGTTTCTTGGTGATTTTCCATATATTAAAGTTATCAGTGTGGCATATCTTAATACAAGTAAATAAACCCTATTTTTCTAACCGCTCCAAATCCTTTTCTACCATCATTTTTACAAGTTCTTTAAATTCCACTTTAGGCTCCCAGCCAAGTAGTCTCTTTGCTTTTTCATTTTTACCACAAAGCTCTTTTACTTCAGATGGCCTCATAAATTTAGGGTCTTGAGTAATGTAATTAGACCAATCATTTATACCAATCTCTTCAAAGGCAATATCTAGAAGGTCATGAATAGAATGTGTGACGCCTGTGGATATTACGAAATCTTCAGGTTTTTCTTGTTGAAGCATAAGCCACATAGCTTCCACATAATCTCCCGCAAATCCCCAATCACGTTTAGCATCTATATTTCCTAGTGATATAGATTTAGAGAGTCCCAGTTTTATTCTGGCTACTCCATCTGTAATTTTTCTGGTTACAAATTCTATTCCTCTAAGAGGGGATTCATGATTGAAAAGAATTCCAGAACAAGAAAACAGATCAAAGCTCTCTCTGTAATTTACAGTCATCCAGTGTGCGAAAAGTTTGCTAGTTGCATATGGACTTCTTGGGTGAAGAGAAGTGGCTTCATCTAATGCAAAGCTAGTATGTATTCCTCCGTACATCTCGCTTGTAGAAGCTTGATAGAACTTTGCGTTGGAAGCACAGTTTTTGAAGGCTTCTAAGAGCTTAAGTGTACCCATCGCATTTATATCTGCAGTAGCTACTGGATCATGCCAACTGGCCCCCACAAATGTCTGTGCAGCTAAGTTATATATTTCATCTGGTTTGATATCTGTAAGTATATTTTTGAGTCTTTCTTCATCCGTTAAATCGCCTTCCACTAGATTTACCTTATCTTTCACATCGAGTTCTACAAGTCTCCAAAAATCGCTTTTTTCCTTATCTCTCACAAGGCCATGAACTTCATATCCCTTGGATAGCAATAGTTCACTCAAATAAGCTCCATCCTGGCCTGTGGTGCCTGTTATGAATGCTTTTGGCATACGGATAGGATAGCATGTCGAAATTGAAAATTACTTACTAATTTGAACAATGCTTGTTTCTGTATCCTCATAAACAATATGCCCCAATTCTCTTGCTAGATCACGATCTCTGAGAACTAGCACATAGTCAGTCTCGTATGGCTCTTGCATGTTGTCTCCTACAAGTAATTGAGGATCTAAGTACCACCTTACATGGTGACCTGGTCCGCCCAAGATAGTTATAACCTCCTCATCTTTCAGAACCTCATTTATATCATCTGAATGGTTATTCCAGTAAGGATATGAGAGATAGTGTACGTGCATCCACGGTGTACGAATCAGTGATATTGGAGCGAACATAAACACTGTCATTAGGGTAAGCATCGCTATAGATATATTTCTATATATCGACTTTCTTTTCATAAGAAAAATACTTATAGGAAGAGCACATAGTACTAAGTAAGTTGCATAGTAATCATGAGCTGGCCCTAGAACCAATCCTGTTAAAATTCCAGTTCCAAGAGTGATGCAGAATGGCCAATCTAATTTTCTGTATGAATTTAAACTGAATATGATTGCTATAAAGAATAGATAAAGCACATGCCACCACGTATATATGAGATCAAAGACTCTGTTTCCAGGTTCAGAGACTCCATACATATTTCCTCCGTATTGAAGCACCGTTGCAAACACTCCGGGATTCGAGAGGATATAGAAGAAGGTTGGGATTAAGCTGAGTAATAGTGTTAAGACAATCTCAATGTTTTTCTTGCGGTCCGCGGTCCGCGGTCCGCTGATCGCTCTACAAAGTTCTTCAGTCACAATTCCAACCACTAAAAATACTGGTAATAAAAGTCCCTGTGTTTTTGTCATCGTTGCAACAACGCTCGATACGTAAAGCAAAGATAGCCACTTCATGCTTGGGTCTTTTCTCGCTCTAAGGAAAGCATAAAGCGTCAGAGTCCATGCAAAGCATAGTTGAATACTTAGATAAGAGAGCTTGGAAAAGAGAATATGAGTTGGGAATATTGCAGCTATAGCTACCGCAAGAAGTGATGTCTTTTTATCGCAGTACAATCGACACAAATTATAAAAGAGAGGGAGGAATGCTACCCCAAAAATTACAGATACCATTCTTACTACAAATATCTCATGTCCAAAAATAGCTTGAGCACCTCTGAGTATCATCATCCCAAGAGGTGTCCATGCAGGCGATGTTCCAAGTGCTGCTTGCACTTCATCAGTTGTCATATCTGGGAATGTGAGATTTGTGAATCTGAATGCAATTCCAAGAAATATAATTGCCAATGAGATGTGCTTAAGATTAATTTTCATTTGTACAATTTGTAATCAATTCTTTTGGATATACTTTTTCTTTCGATCTATATTCATATTCCCATGTAAAACATGTGTCTAAATCTTTAGATTCAACTTTTACTATATCGATGTTTATAAGCCACAAGCCCATGAGTCTCAACTTGTCTGCAGATTCAGAAACGTGTGATCTTATTTCTGAGTTAAAAAAGAGTGGGATTAGTCGTGAAATGCCCATAATCGATGTACTACTTAGTAGTAAACTAATGCACAAAAATATAAACATGAGACGCAATTTCATCGTATAATATTCTACCAGTAGTAATCTCAATCTGTTCCTATTTTTCAAATATTCCTATACCCTTAGAAACATGCTTTCACTAATACTTCCAACCTTCAATGAAGCCAAAAACTTGCCGGTTATGATCCCTAAAATAGAGGAGACTCTACAGTCTGTAGAGCACGAAATAATAATTGTTGATGATGATTCTCCGGATAATACATGGAAAGTTGCACAAGAAATGTCCGAAAAGATGCACAATTTACATGTAATCAGACGTGTAGGACGTCATGGACTTTCATCTGCAGTAGTTGAAGGATTCCTGGCAGCTAAGGGTGATGTATTGGCAGTTGCAGACGCGGATGGGCAACATGATCTTTCCATTCTGCCAATTATGTTTGCCGAAGTGAAAAGTGGATCTAACATTGCCATAGGTTCTCGCTACGTAGAAGGGGGCAGTGTAGGGGACTGGGAGGAAGATCGTCAGTCTATTAGTAGATTTGCAACTGCTTTGGCGATGTTTGTTTGTAAGGTGGACGTTCGTGATCCTATGAGTGGATTCTTTGCAATAGACCGAGAAACGTTTGAAAAGACATTAAGCAAATTAAATCCTAAAGGATTCAAGATCCTACTCGACTTTCTTGTTAATGCTCCAAAGAAAACTACAGTTACAGAGATTCCATTTGTATTCGGAGAAAGAATTCACGGTAAAAGTAAGCTCGAATTTAAAGTCAAAGTTGAGTTTTTGGAGTATTTGTATGATGTAACTGTTGGAAGATTTATACCTCTTACTTTTCTTAAATATTGTATCGTCGGATCACTTGGAATTGGTGTTCAGTGGGGAACTTATTATTCAGTTTCCAGATATATATTAGAGGCTTATAACCTTACGATTGTTGGGTTTTCCATAGCTTTGCTAAGTGCAATAGAAGTCGCAATTTTCTTCAATTTCATATTGAACAATATGTGGACGTTCAATCATCTTAAGTTGCGTGGAATGAAAGCTGTAGGAGGTTTTCTGAAGTTTAATGTGGCGTGTGCTGTTGGAGCTTTCGCAAACTACGCTGTTGCTGCACTTATATTCTCACAGGGGTATAGAGAAATCACAGCTGTGGTTGTAGGTGCAATTGTAGGAACGTTCTGGAATTATACGATCAATAGGTTGGTAACTTGGAAAGGCTAATCGAGTGGTTAGTAGGTAGTGATTAGTGATTAGCATGTCATGCTGAGCCGCGCTGAGCGAGCTGAACTTGAAGCGGAGCGGAGCGATGCTTAAGTTCTGTGAGACGAAGTGCGTGTCGAAGCATGCTATATCTCATAATACTCTTTATACCAACTAACGAATTCTGGAATTCCTTCAGCAATTGATGTCTTTGGATCATATCCAAGCGCGTCACGAGCTTTGTTGACGTCTGCAAGGCTTGCTCGTACGTCACCAGGCTGCATTCCTAGCATTTCTTTATTTCCTTCTTTGCCACATTCTTTTTCTATGATTGATACAAAATCCATGAGTTCTTCTTTTCTCCCAGATCCTAGATTAAATATTTCATTATCATAATTTTTGTCTATCGAAGCAATTACTCCATCTACTATATCGTCCACGAATGTGAAATCACGTTGCATTTTGCCTTCTCCAAATATTTGCATTTTGTTGCCTCTAAGTATTGCGTCAGTGAATAAGAATAGTGCCATGTCTGGTCTTCCCCATGGTCCATATACAGTGAAAAATCGTAGTCCAGTTACAGGGAATCCATATAGATGATGATATGTATGAGCGAGCATTTCATTCTCGCGCTTATTCTCTGCATAGAGAGAAATAGGATTATCTACTCTGTCTCCTTCACTTGCTGGAAGCTTATTATTTCCTCCATAAACAGAGCTGGATGATGCATATATAAGTCCTGGAATTTCATGTCGTTTAACTGCATCTATAACATTAAAAAATCCAACAATATTATTGGAAATATATTCTTCTGGATGTTCTAGGGAATATCTAACTCCAGCAAGTGCTGCGAGATGACATACACGATCTACGCCTTTCATTGATTCATCTAATATTTCTTTGTCCAAAATGTCTCCTTTTATAAGGGTGAATCCTTTTTGTTCCATAAGCTGCGAATTACGAGCCTCTTTTAGTTTTGGATCGTAATAAGAATTAAAATTATCTAACCCAACAACTTCATCTCCACGTTCTAGAAGCTTCTTTATGAGGTGGAACCCTATGAAGCCGGCGGAACCTGTTACTAGAATTTTCATTCATGTAGATAATAATGTAAAAAAAAGGGTTGGGATACTAATTTGTGGCGTTCTGCGATCCGTGATCCGTTAAATATTCTTGCTTTGCTACTGATCGCTGAACGCGGACCGCTGATCGCTACATACGTCCCACAGAAATATACTCAAGTCCTGCTTCTCTCATCTCTTCTGGATCAAATACATTTCTTCCATCTATTACATGTTTACCACTAAGTACTGAGGCAATCTGTTCAGGGCTCCATTCTTGCCAGTGACTCCATTCCGTAAGGATTAAAAGTACATCAGCTCCAGCTGCTGCATCTTTCTCATTTTCAGTGAATTCTACAACTTCAGGAAGGGATCTTTTTGCGACTTCTATAGCAACTGGGTCATATGCTTTTATTTTTGATACACCCTTATCTAAAAGCATATTTATTATGTCTATAGATGGAGCAGATCTCATGTCATCTGTATCTGGTTTGAATGCAAGTCCCCATACTCCAAAGCTTTTTCCACGAACATTTCCTACTGACTTTTCTATTTTTCTGACAAATGATTCTCTCTGTCTTTCATTTATTGTTTCAACGTCACGAAGCAATTGGGAATCTACTCCGAGTGCATCAGATGTTTTTATAAGTGCTTGTACATCTTTTGGAAAACAGCTCCCTCCATATCCTATTCCAGCATTCAAGAATTGAGCTCCGATTCTACTATCTGTTCCCATTCCTTCGGCAACTCTTTCTACATTGGCACCACATTCTTCACAGAGTTGTGCCATGAAGTTAACAAATGAAATTTTGGTAGCCAAGAATGAATTGCTTGCATATTTAGTGAGCTCTGAGCTTTCTACATTCATTTCCAAGTAGTTAGATCCTTGATCTATAAGTGGCTTATATAGCTCACGCATTGCTGTTCCTGCTTTTTCGTCACGAAATCCTACAACTATTCGATCTGGTTCCATAAAATCTTTTATGGCTTTTCCTTCTCTTAAAAATTCTGGATTACTGACCAAATGAACATGGTGATTTACTCCTCTTTTTTCCATTTCTTCTTCTACCCATATTTGGCATTTTTTACTGGTGCCAACTGGCACTGTAGATTTGATTACTAGAATTCTTTCATCATTTGTATGTTGTCCAATTGTTCTGCATACACTTTCTACCTGTGATAAGTCTGCACGTCTTCCTTGTCCTACCGGTGTACCTACAGCAGCCATAATCAGCTCACATTCATGAATTCCTTCGTCCAAGTTTGTGGTAAAAGTAATTTTGCCTGCTTCTATATTTTTAGCCAAAAGCTCAGGAAGTCCTGGTTCATATATAGGACATCCTCCTTGTTTAAGCATCTCTACTTTTTTTTCGTCTATATCCACTCCAACTACATCGTGTCCAATTTCCGAGAAGCATGCCGCGGATACCAATCCGACATATCCAGTTCCAACTACGCAGATTTTCATGCTGCACATGATACCTCAAATTTTTTGTTCTGAATTGTAAATTTTTAATTAAATCAAAAATGCAGCAAGCGAGCAGGAGGCTTAATGAGAAAGATGGAAAGGATGGAAAAGAGTGAAAGGATTGAAAGGAGAAGCTTATATTCGATCATAATGATATTTCCTTTCAATCGTTTGAATCCTTTAAATCCTTTCCATCCTTCATATTGCCTTAAGCGAGCGAGCGATGTGCAAGATCTTGGGATTTATAATTTAACAATGTATCCTTATCGCATGTCTACTTTCCTAGTTTCCGGTTCTATAGCATACGATATGCTACTTTCATACGATGGCTCTTTTGCAGAAGGTATAGATACAGATAATTTAGAAAATCTATCCGTTGCTTATGTGACTCGTCATTTAGCTAAGCATTATGGTGGCACAGCTGCAAACATTGCTTGGAATTTTAAGCTTCTAAATCAAGATGTAATGGTTGCAGGATCTGTTGGAAAAGATGGAGATGAATATATTGATAGGCTTAAAGGAAAAGATATAAATGTTTCTTGTATTACTCAGAAGCACGAACATGTAACGCCTACTGCAATTATTGGAACGGATAGCAATGAGCGTCAGATAACATTCTTTCATCCTGGTGCAGATCTAGAAACAGAACCGCCAGCTCTTGAAGCTATAAAAGACAAATTATCATATGTACTTGTAAGTCCGCACTCTACTACTTCTATGATGCAGACTGTTTCCCTTTGTCAGGAGCATGAAATTCCTTATGTATTTGATCCAGGACAGCAGATACTACAGTTTTCCCGTGATGACCTAAGAAGAATGGTAGATGGCAGTAATTCAGTGATTGTGAACTCATATGAATGGACTATGTTATGTGATTCTCTTGAGTGGACACAGAGTGATGTTTTGGAACACGCTGGATTTATAGTAGTTACTCATGGTGAGCATGGAGTAGGAATTCAAACACAAGATGAAAGCATAGTTGTAGAAGCAGTTCCTACTAAGAAACTTGTTAATCCAACTGGGGCAGGGGATGCATTCAGAGCAGGATTTGTTACTGGCCTCTCTAAAGGGTGGGACATAAAAGAGGCAGGAAGACTAGGCGCTACTATTGCATCTTTTGTTGTCGAATGTGAAGGAACACAGCTAGAAGAATTTCTGCTTGATGATTTATACGAAAGGGCAGAAAAAACATATGGACAGAAGTTGTCTTCGCTTAGTTAAGCTGATGATGTTTTTCGAAGATTCTCCTTGCAACTTCTGTTGCAAAACAGCCATCTTCATAAGTTGTTATCTTAGGTTTTTCTGTAAAAATTTTGTGAAACGCATCGCGCAGTTGGTAAGACAGAATTACATTTGCTTCGGTTATGAAAGCATCTACCTTCATCTGAGGTGTAATTTCTCCTTTC
The DNA here is from genome assembly GCA_018652265.1 of Candidatus Peribacteria bacterium. Taxonomy (GTDB): domain Bacteria; phylum Patescibacteriota; class Gracilibacteria; order Peribacterales; family Peribacteraceae; genus JABICL01. Next base: position 53,789 of record JABICL010000006.1, on the reverse strand, counting down.
GAGATTGCAATGCCCATTCGTTTAATTAAAGGATCACATGCCTCGATTACAGATCCTGATCTACACATAGCTTCATATTCTCCAAATGCCCGCTCTATTAAGCTGTGTTTATATTCCCGTTCTGGATTAAATTCTGACATGTATGTATTTTCATTCCTCTCTGTCAAAAAATCCAACCCTTTCTGTGGAAAATTTTAGATCGGAAACACCAATTCCAGGCGGTAATTTCTGATCATATCCAAATAAGATTAAATCCGGAGCAATATCTTTCACAGGTTTCATAAAATCTTCTGTGTCACCAAGTCTTACATCTACTTCTGGAAATTCTTTTTCGATTACATTTAATCTTTCATTTTCAGAGAATTTGGTTTCTTTATTTTTTATAAATTTAACATTGTTATCTCTTGCAACAACTATAAATAAATCTCCACGCTTGAGAGCTTCTGAAATAAAAAACTTATGTCCATCGTGCAGGCCATCAAAAGTTCCAAATATTAAAACTTTCATATTTAGATTCTATATCTACTAGTCTTGAAGATTAATCGAATACACCCTCTTTTCATCCATTACTATCAAATGAGTTTCTTCCTGATCTATGTACAGATCTTGCAGGGTTCCAATCTGTTCTCCTTCTAGAACATATTGTTTTAAGTATAAAGATTCTCCAAGATCATCATCTGTTCTAGAAACTATGATGCGTGCATGTTCTGGATCTAGGAAGTAGAAGTTTCCTCTGTCTCTAACCTTGTATATTTTTGTAGCAGTTTCTAGTGCTCCTTCTGGCAAGTTTCTTATAGTGAAGTTACTTTCTTCTCCTCGGAATAGTTTTGTCATGTTTCCTCCTTGGCGCAGTACATACACACTGGCATCTATTGTCATGTCCAGAGCTCCTTCTAGATTTCCACTTACGTTGTATTCAGTTGGAGCGCTATAACGATTGCTTAGACGTTCATATTTATATATCTGATTATTCTGAGGAGATAAGACGTATAAGAATCTGATGTAAGTTTCCATATCTGGTCCAGATAACCAGCCAGAGAGATCATCTGTTTTCATTGCAGTTGGCTGTCCTTCTATAAGTTCTATCAACCTATTCTCCTTAGTCATGAATATGGTTGTGTTGTATCTAGAGAAATATGATCCATTGAGAATTAAGTTATCTCCATCAAGTCTCTGTGGCTCGTCTACTGCATTTACTATTATTGAGTATAAGTTTTGCCTGTCATAAGCGATCATTCTTCCTCTTTCTATTCCTATAAGCCCACGCGCAGATACATCAGGATTACGAGATGTAAGATTTGCAACTATAGTTGGAGATAGCCTCACTATATTACTTATAGATTCTCTCTTCTCTCTTATTCTATCTAGTAAATCCAGAGCTTCTGTTCTAAATAGTCCAGATTCATTCTGCATAATGTTTTTAGCAGACTGCTCTGCTCTGTTTAGAATTGCACTAGCAGAATCTATATCACCCATTAGATGACGATTTTCTGAAGTGGTGATATCTGAATTTATCTTTTCTACTATTTCTCTGAGCTCTGTTCTATTTTTGGAATGAACACTTAAATTTGTTACCTGAAATCCTGCCCATATTGCTATAAATACAACTATTGCACTTGCAAGCAAGATAATATGAGCACGACGCTTCTTTGTAGGGTGTTGTAGATCTGAAAGAAAACTTCCAAATATTTTATTAAATCTTTCTTTTACATTAGAAAATATCGAAACAAATGATTTAAGTGATTTAGAGTCCTTCTTTACGCTTGTAGTTCTTCTGCCTTTTCTTCTTGGTTTAATATTTTTTATTCCACTTATTGCATTCATTAATTTCTTTATTCCATTTTTCTCTTTTTTGAAAATTTTAGACACTTTAGGAATCTTAATTTCAGAGCTATCTCCATCCTGATATATAAGTGATACAACTGCAGGCTCTTTATCTGCTTCTAGAACATCGCGAATTTCATCTAATGCAGTTGTTCTTTTTCTGAGCATTTGCGACATTTGCGCTGGAGTCATACATCTAAGCAATCTCTCTGTAGATGCTATTATTGTGTCTTCTCCTTCAATATCTCCACTAGATATATAAAGAAACTGTGATCCACTTCTGCCCGCAGCCCTTTCTGTTATTTGTACAGTTTTCCCTTTGCGGCATAAATATGCCTCGGCTCTTCCTGCTTGAGACATATGTAAAACACCATCTTCATCCTGAATCATTATTAATCCATCTATCTCAGAGATTCCATTGCCAATTTGAGTGCCTTTCAAAAGTCCATTTATTTCTTTTAGTGCTCCTTCCATTCTTTCATATGCTGGCTCTTCTGCATGAACCAATGTGCGCTCAATGGTGTGTACCCACTCATGAGTAAGATGATCACTCTCTTTTTCTTTTCCGTGTATATGTAAAAGCGCAATCACGCGTTCTCCAGTTTCCGACTTGAAAGTTCTAGAAACCAAATGTGTATCTTTGAGAGCCTTAGTTTTCGTAGTCTTTATTACCAAGTCCTGCACAATGCAAAAGGCTACCCTGCTATGGCTAAATTGGCAACTATAAGTTGGAGTGATAGCTGATCGTGACATGTCGCTCGCATGCTTGAGGTGGTAATTCTGTAGAAAAGCCACTCGCGTGCTTAAGGTCGTATATGCGACGAAATCAACGTAACCCATCACCGTTTATTATTTATCCGCAGGTTACGGATTGATTTCTTACGCAAAATACCACCTGCACGCTTGCTACGTTTTTGTAATAAACAAAAAATCAATATTTTCAAACTAAAAATTTGTTTACCATAAGCCAAAAAGTCCATGCTTCGACATCTGATACATTGCTTTTCAGAGGCCTTTCTGATACTATGTTCATGCAACGTTAAAAGCGACTAAATGAGGAATTGACGAAGCAGATAATATTTTTTAAAAAACAATGATATGGAGAAAGGGAGACGAGGGAAACCTCAAGTAAAAAACAGCAAAAGAAAGCCGATAATTCGCATATTGCCACTTGGTGGCTTTGAAGAAGTTGGAAGAAACTGCATGGTTGTCCAAGTGGACAAAGATTTATTTATTATAGATATGGGATTGCAGTTTCCGGAAGAAGATATGTTGGGAGTAGATTATTTAATTCCAGATATTTCTTTTCTAAAAGGTAAAGAGAAATACATAAGAGGAATACTTTTTACACATGGTCACTTAGATCACATAGGTGCAGCTCAACATTTACTTCCAAAATTAAATTACCCACCTTGTTTTGGTACGAAGCTTACTATGGGATTTTTGAAGAAAAGATTGGATGAAACCAAAATTTCATCCAAAGCAAGTTTAAACACTATTGAATATGGAAAGAGAATAAGATTGGGATCGTGTGATATAGAATTTTTCAGAGTAACACACAGTATTCCAGATTCTGCAGGAATCGCTATACATACTCCTCTAGGATCTATAGTTCATACTGGAGATTTCAAATTCGATTTTACTCCGGTAAATGAGCCTCCTGCTGATTTTTCAAGAATTGCAGGAATCGGTGAAAAGGGAGTGCTTGCTGTAATGGCAGATAGTACAAATGCAAATAAGCCAGGAAGATCAATGAGTGAAAAGACTATTGGCGATTCTCTAAATAGAATTATTCGTGATGCAGAAGGAAGATTAATAATTAGTACTTTTTCTTCTCTTCTTAATCGTATTCAGCAAATCATAGATGCAGCAAAAGAGAATAATAGAAAGATTTTTATATCTGGTAGAAGTATGGAGTACAACATAGATCTTGCTCAAAAGCTTGGTTATATAAATGCACCACGCGGAATGATAAGAAAAGTAAGCCCTGCTATAAATAAAATGAAAGATAGTGAAGTTGTTATTATTACAACTGGATCACAGGGAGAAGAAAGAGCGGCACTTGCAAGAATTAGCCTTGGTGTTCACAGAGATATTTCTATAAAAAAAGGAGATACAGTTGTGCTCTCTAGTAATCCAATAATAGGTAATGCAAGGGCTGTAGCTACTATGATAAATAACCTTCATTTAAAAGGTGCCAATGTTCTTACGAATGATACTTTAGACATTCATACTACTGGCCATGGTTATCAGGAAGATATTTTGCTTATGCATAGACTTCTTAAGCCAAGGCATATTATTCCAGAACATGGTGAGCCATATATGAGGTCGGCACATGCAGATCTAGTGAAAAGTATTGGATATCAAGATAACAGTATTCATCTTCTAAATAATGGAGAAGTTCTTGAGTTCGATGCAAATGGTAATGCAAGAAAAAGCAAACACAGGGTTCTCGCAAATGATGTGATAATCGATGGCCTAGGAACTAGTAAAGAAGGGGAAGGCAAAAGAGTTCTGGCAGACAGAAAACAATTATCTTCTGGTGGTGTATTTGTAGCAATTCTAAAAGCTTATAGCGATAGCGGTCGATTGGTTGGAGATCCAGATATTTTGTCTCGTGGATTTGTATATGGGTCCGAACTAAATGAAGTTACTGCAGAGGCTGCAAAAGTTGTGCGTAAAACTTACGAAGAAGAAAGAGCTACAGGAGAGAAAGATAGAAAAGCTTATAAGAAAGCCATACAGGCAGCGCTTCATAGGTTCTTTCGTAGGAAGCTAAATAGAGAACCTGTTATAGTTCCGATAATGATTGAGGTCTAGTCTAGATACTAGAAGAAACGGCTTCTCTGATATATCCTTTGTTACATATGCAAAGGATTTTTGTTTACATATTTTTTATCGTTTTCCTGACAGGAAACATATGTGGTAATGCCTTTGCTTTAGATGAAAATGAAATAGAAAATCGAGTGAATGATGTAAGGAATCAGGTGAATGCAGATTACATTGATGCACAGAATTTCACATGCGGAGGACAGATGAGGGCAAACGATGAAAGAGTCCTTGCTTATTACTCTAGAAGAGAAAATTTAGATTGTAAGGTCGTATATTCTTGTGATGCAGTTGATAGCAATAGAAATTGTATAGGTAATGGTTGTGTTGGTATTTATTCTGGTGATGAATTACAAAGCACTCTTGCGGAAGATTGTACAAGCGGATCTTGTACAGAGTCGAATCCAAGAAGTAGATGTTCTCTTAATGATTATTATCGTAAGTATGAATGTGCTGGAGGTCAGACTGCATTTTGTACTGGTAGGAGCCAGAGATATAACTGCATAGTGGAATATCCAAGTGGGACTTCTCCAATTAGTGTGGATGAACCTATGGGCTGGTTAGATGTTTCACCAAGAGTGGAAAAATTTCCAATTCCAAGATTAGGATCAAATCATTGGACTCCAGTATATGACAGTAATGCATCTACTCTGAATTCAGATATCAATTCTCTAGCACCCAGAGATAGCAGTTTGTCACAATTAGATTTAGATAGTGGAGAAACCTCTAATCATGCTGGAGTTATACATCCATGGCTTAGGGCAAATATTCCTCTTCTAAATCATCCAACAGCGCTGCAGGCTATATCTAAATTCCAAAATCCTCCAAATATAGAAATAATTCTTCCAGAAGGTGGAGCAAGTCTTTCTAGTGAAATATCTAATCTATTTGAAAATATGTTTGATGAGATAGATAGAGATGATGAAGAATTATCGATGATTAGAACAATTGGCAATGAACCTGATGCGTTACTTATGGCTGCAGAACACCTTAGAAAGATTCCGCTGCTAGAAATAAAGTATGAGCCTGTAGTAATTCGTGTGCCATCTATATCCGACACTGCGCTTAAGCAAATAATTGTCGAATGGGAAACATGGCTAGAGGTAAACAGGGGAGCTATAGATGCATCTCTTGTTTCAGTCATAGAAGGAAATATAGAAACTATGCGTTCATATAAATCATTGCTAGAAACAATTCGTGAATATAGAATTAGTTTCCCGAAATATATGGATGCACTTCTTAGTTATACAGAAGATGTAAATACATTTCTGCGCGAAGAATGGATAGATGTGAATGCAGAAAGACTAGAAGATTGGCATGATGTTTATAGAAGTTATTTTTTGGATAATCAGGCAGGAGAAGGAGTTTTATCGGATCTTCATGAGATTTATGAAATGGGGAATAGGCTTTCTCATTGTTTAGGTCTTTCATGTCGGCTAAATGCCTTCCCAATTGATGCAAATGTAAACATAGAAGTTTTTCCAAGAATAGCTTCATACGGTCGTTATGGAACTGTTCGCATGTGGGAGGATCCACTTAATAGACAGGACATAAGAATGAATGCATGGCCACCATTCAATCTTATTCATATGCCACTTCCTGATCTCACATTTGATTTTTCAGATATTTATCTAGAGAAAGAAGTGGAGGTTCCAGTTCTAAAAGTAGAAATACATCCAATGCCTATAGGTAGGCCACCAAAAATAGATGCGAATTTAGCAAATAATATAAAGCCACTCCCATACCTTAGGCCTCCTGCGTTTGATCTAACATTTCCAGATCTAGATCTCCCAGATCCAAACAGTGAATTATTTGTAGTTCCAGAGCCGCCACAGATAGTTAACAGTTGGAGGGGTGCTCTAAGAAGAACAAAAGAAGGCTTAATTGCTTTGGATAATATTTGCTCTGAAACTCCTGATGCTTTTTTGGTAAGTGAATCTGATATGAGGCGAAGCGAAGTTGATCCTGCTGCAATTCGTGCTTATTCATTTTTACTTGGTGGTAGTGGATCTTCTAGATTCGATTCTCCATCTAGAGTCTGGCCCGAGTGGCCATCTGGAGACTTTAGGGATACAGGACTTATCCCACCAAACATGTGTCCTGATTGTGCAACTGTTCACAATGAAACAGAAATTGATCAGCATTTCGAAATGGAAGTAAGATGGGGTCATCTACAAGACTCTATGCTCAAGGCTATAGATGAATGGAATGCACAAGTAAGTTTCTGGTCTGTAATTTCACGAGATGAAATTACGCGTGAACATACTGATTATTACAGACACTCCTCTATGAAAAAATGATAAAGAGATTATATTTAATTATTGGCGTTGTGATTCTGATTATTTATATAAGTTTGATTACTAAAAATGCTTTTGCGTTAACTCCAGAAGAAAATTCAGCGATTTTATCTACTATGAATGAAAAGTGTTCGAACAGAATGTGGGATATGATGGAAGAAGAGGTAAAAGTTTATAGAGGGATACAATATGGAGAGAGTAAAAGTGTTTTGGGCACAAATGCAAAGACAGAAGATTTAATTCCTTACCTAACATCAAATTATCATGCTCTTGGATGTAAGCTGAGAATGGTTTGTGATGCAGTAGGTAGTTCGTATGCTGGAGAAGATCAGGACAATACTGATGATGCATATCACAGGCCCATTGGTTGTAGCAGAATGTTTGCAGCTCGTGGTAGATGGTGGGACCCAGAAAGGCGGGATGAAATTTTTGCGAAAAATCCCATAGAAGAATGTAATTATTCTTTGTATGTGGGGGATGATGTGGGATACGAAGTTTCTCCAACCGAGACAATAATTGATCTTCAATGTCATGATTTAGTAGATCGTATTTTGATGGAAGAAAAACAAATGATGAAAATGGTTGTTGCTGGCGATAGCGTAAATAGGGGAATGAGAAATTATATAAATGTTTTCCAAATTTCTATTGGGAGTATAAGAAACGACTTTTTATTTAATTTGAGAAAAATTACAGACTTCTTTGGTTCTGTTTTGCATCCTATTCCTTGTTTGGTTACACAATGTACTTAAATCCTAGACATAGGGCTTTTACTATCTCATTAGCAGCAATCGCTGCAGGGATATTTATGATATTTGTAGCTCGTGTGTATTTAATAGGTGCTCCAGAAGATCTAAGAGAGTGTACTTACAGTGAATATTATAGAAATAGATCGCTTGCTGACATGCAAAGAAGTTATCACTGGAGCATGGAGAAAATGACAGAAGAAAGAATGGATATGTATGAAGGAAGAGAATTACTTAAATGTGAAGAAGAAGATATGAAGAGCGTAATTCCGGAGGGAGAATTTTCTTCTGCAATAGCAGCACAACTTAGATCACTTGATGCGGCATATGGAATCCCTGATCCTTTTACATATGCAGATTTTGAAAAGTTACTTTATGAATTTTGGAGAACATACGATTGCCATTTGTTTTCCATAGAACACAATCAGCCACTTCTTATGGAAACGGTAAATGGTGATCAAAATCCAGATGTTATTAATCTAATAAGTGATTCTGTTCTTGCTGCTGAACAAATAAAGCTAGAGAGAAGCAGGGCGCGTCTTACATATGAAAGATTAATGTCTGTTATTAGAGCCTCTGAAAAATATTTGCCACTACATGCATCACTTCGTTGCTTGCAGCGTGGCTCTACTGATATCCGCAATGCTATGTCTATTATTTCTGATGCATCTCAATGTCTCCCAGAAAGATTTTCTCAACCTGAAACATCACTTTTGAAATAGTGAAATTTAATTTATTCATTTTAGGCAAAAGAAAAATCAGTAATTGTCTGACGACATCTACATATCTTTTGATATTTGCTATCTGCCTTTTATTCAATGTATTTGGAGTGGAGTCAGCGACTATTATTACTCCATCTGTTCCTGTCCCTCCAAGTACATGGTCTGTTACTGGATCTATATCTTTATATTCAAGACTCTACGATTCTTCTCTAGATACAAATAGCTCAAATATATTTGGTAGCAGAAGAGTAGATGAAATATTGCCTACAGATACTAATGGTGATGGCTTTTTGTCTATTCAAGAAGAAATGAATACTGGCAGTATTCACGATAGAATAATCACATCTGTTGCGAGCGATCTAGTTGTACAGTTTTACCAAGTTGGTACTAATCCAATGTATAGATACGAGGATGATTTAGTTGTTTGGAGAACAGATGATCTCACAGAAATTCCTCCGGCAGAGTTAAGTCTGAATTCTAATCCTGTAGATCACAATAAACTTTTCCATGAAATAAAAAGATTTGTAAGAGATGTGTTCTTTCTGTCTGAGACAGAGGCATGTGTTAAGTGGAAGTCTCAGTGGTGGCTTGCAAATGGTCCACTTGTCCCTACAAATGTTGAGGATGAGGAGCTTATATATAACTGCGTAATGCTGACGCAGGAAATAAAGAATGCATTGGAGCAAGAATTAGATGTATATGAATTGCGTAAAGAGTTGCAGCTAGTTGCTTATGGAGAAAGTAGTGTAATGGATGCAGAATTTTTACTATCCGATCAACCAGTTAAATTAATCCTAGAAGATTTCTCCTATAAGACTGCAACTGGTGGGCAACTTAGAACATATGATTTGCTTCTAGATATTGCTGCTGTTTCTAATATTCTAGGCAATCAAGAACTGAGCAAATTTTTTGCAAATGATTCTCAGGGTGAACAATGTGATGATGGTAATAATGTTTCCGGAGATGGTTGTGATAAATATTGTAGATCGGAAGGTGGGATAAAATGTGGAGATGGGATTTTGCAGATAAAAGAAGGATGTGATGATGGAAACATTGCATCAGGTGATGGATGTGATTCTTTTTGCCAGATTGAGGGAAATTATTGTGGAGATGGAGAAGTGCAAATCTTCGAAGGTTGTGATGAAGGCAGAGAGTGCCCAGATGGTCGTGCTTGTGCGAATTCAGATCAATGCATAATCGAATATCCTCCAAATTCAGGTGAATATACTGCTCCTGGCGTTTGTAAAGTGGGGAGAGCTTTTAGAAATAGAAGATGTTCAGATGCATCTGAGTGTCTTTCTCTTTCTCAATGCCTAATTCAGCCTAATCAAGACATAGGTGTATGTAGTGGCGATCCTAATGGAACTTTATGTGAATCAAATTATGATTGCACTTCATGTACAAATGAAGACATATGGGGAGAGTGCTATACAACTGGTGAAGAATGCAGAAAAAACGAAGATTGCCCTTCGGAATATTGTGTTATGGAATTTGAAAATATTTGTAGAGCTAGAACGTATGGAGGCGTAGTTCAGAGATCTGTTTGTGATGAAAATTGTCAATTTGAAATGTTTTGTGGAGATAGAATTGTATATCTAGATTACAACGGAAACATTGAACATTGTGATCCAGGATTTCATTGTGCAAATGGTGATAGTTGTTATGTAAATGCAGATTGTGAAGATGCAAGCGCATGCATTATGAGAAGCGTGGAAGGATGTACATCCAGTTGTCAGGTGCAGGTATGTGGAAATGGTTTCGAGGAAGGAATAGAAACTTGTGATGACGGGAAACATTGTGAGGACGGCATATCTTGTGTTACAAACTCAGATTGTAACGATGGATCTATTTGTGAACCAAGAAGTAATGATGGCTGCAATAGTAATTGTCAGGATGAATATTGTGGTGATGGTGAGGTAGGCCCAAATGAAGAGTGTGATAATGGCGGAGTATGTGACAATGGTGCTTCTTGTGATAGAGACATAGATTGTCCTACTGAATATAGCTATTGTCATGGTTATTCATATCGATCATGTGATACCAACAATGATTGCCCAAGAGATAGTGAATGTGTGCCACAAAATAATGCTTCTTCATGTAATTCACGCAGTGAAGATGGATGTAGTATCGCTTGTATAGTTGAATTTTGTGGAGATGGATTTATTCAAAATGGTTTAGGTGAGACATGTGATGACGGCATGGTTTGTAGTAGGTGGAGAAATGCATGTACATCTGATGATGATTGTTCTGATGATGAAGAAACCTGTGGACCTGTAGGTATGGATGGATGTAGTGCAGAGTGTGTTTCTGAATTTTGTGGAGATACTGTCACTCAAAGCTTTTTGGGTGAGCAGTGTGATGATGGAAAGCATTGTGCAGATGGAACATCTTGTATTTTTAGTTGTGCGGATAGTTCAACTTGTGAGCCCAGGGATACAAGTGCATGTTTAAGTTCATGTCTCAGGCCTCCACCACCTCCGCCTCCACCACCTGTTACGTGTGGTGATGGAAATGTAGAAGGAGATGAGGAATGTGACGATGGGAATACAGATAATGGCGATGGATGTGATGAAAATTGTTTAGAAGAAAATGGTGGTAATTGTAGAAGAGAAGGAAATGAAGAATGTGATGATGGCGTAGCTCTTGGCGATGATGCTTGTGATGGAAATGAAAGAGAATATTGTGGGGATGGTGATATAAATGGATGGCCTGATGACCAAGAAGAATGTGACGATGGTAGTTATTGTTTTGGTGGAATGAATGATGGTCAGGATTGTACTGATAATTCAGATTTATGTGCAGAAAGACAGTGTGTGGTTATGGGTGTGGGTAATGTATGTGGAGTCTGGAGTGATCCAGGAAGATGTATTGCAGGAACAAATCCAAGTGAATGGGAGATTGTCTGTTGTGGTGATTCTGGTGAATGTTGCGATTATGGAGAAGTAGGATGTGTAACTACTTGTAATGGAGAGTGTGCAATACCAGAGGGAGTATGTCTGAGTAGCTGTAGAGAAGCGCAAGGTTGTCCAAGTCCTTGTGATGGCAGTTGTGGAGATGGGTGTGAGGATTCCGGTGAAGAATGTGATGATGGAAATGACAATGATTTAGATGACTGTGGAAATGATTGCAAAGAAAATTTCTGTGGAGATGGAGAGCAGCAGCCACTTAGGGGTGAAGTTTGTGATCCAGGCAAGACATGTGGAGGAGTGTATGGTGGTACAAGTTGTGAAAATAATTCTGATTGCAATTCAAATAGAGCTTGTCTCATAGTTAGAGATCATCCTACTTGCTCTAATTATTGCAAAGAAATTCGTTGTGGAGATTGTGTAAGAAATTTCCCACAAGAAGAATGTGACGATGGAAACTTAGATGATAATGATGGTTGTAATTCAATTTGTATGAATGAATATTGTGGAGATGGAATTCCTCAGCCAGATGAAGCATGTGATGATGGTGGAGTTTGTTACGATGGATCTAGTTGTGCAGTAGAAAGTCCAAGCACTTGCCAAATAGGTGTATGTACAATTACAGACGCTGGAGGCGGAGGCTGGTGTACTGATGATTCACAGTGTGGAGCTGGTACGTGTAGCGTAAGCGCAGCAGATTGTGAGTCGAATCCTTGTAATGGATGTACTGATAGATGTGCACCTATATCATGTGGAGATGGAATAGTAGAATGTAATGAAGAATGTGATGATGGAAATCTGGATAATGGAGATGGTTGTAATGTCTCGTGTATGTGGGAATTTTGTGGTGATGGAACTTATGATGCAGATGGAGGAGATAATATTGTGGGCACAGAAGATGATGAAAAATGTGATTCTGGATGGGGGAATAATGATACGGTTGCAGATGCATGTCGTACCGATTGTACAAACTTTAGATGTGGCGATAGTGTGGTAGATAGCGGAGAACAATGTGATATGCCTACATGTCCAAATGGACTTTCATGCATTTCAGATATGGACTGTGATGGCACAGGGCCAATGAGAGAGGATGAACGATGTGTGAATCGAAATGACTACAATGGATGTGATTCATCGTGTCAGTGGGATTATTGTGGTGATGGATTTGTAAATTATAATGCAGGAGAAGAATGTGATGATGGAAATGTTATCAATGGAGATGGTTGCAGCTCTGCTTGTTTACCTGATATGTCATTGTGTGGAAATGGAGTGTGGGATGATTATGGTGGAGATGGTATTTCGGGAACTAGAGATGACGAAGAATGTGATTATAAAGATCCAGATGAAAGCTTGATGACTTGTACAACTTCATGCACTAGAAGAATAAATCTATGTGGAAATGGATATCGTGATTTTGGTGAACAGTGTGATGATGGAAATACCTCAAGTTCCGATGGATGTTCGCAGGAATGTGAACTAGAAAATCCAGACTTATGTGGAAATGGAAAAATAGATCCAGGTGAAACATGTGATCAGATGCATTCATATCGCACAGTTGAGTGTGATTCATATTGTCAGCTTCCAAATCCAGCTCCTTATTGTGGAGATGGAAGAAAAGATCTTTCAGGAATATGGAAAGGAGATGTATTTGGAAGAATTCTAAGATCCATAGGTGGCTATAATCTTGATTTCAGATTCCCAGATGGATCACAAGTTCTGTATGCAGGGCTTCAGCCTGCGATTCTGAATGTAGGATTCTTAGATGAAGGTTGGAGTGCTGGCGGATGGTACATAACGCCAAGGATTTTTGAATCCAGAGGCAATCCTCCAGTATCTCTTCTTGGTGACAAAGAAGTAATAGAAGGAGATTCTGTAACTGTAGGAAAACAGTCTTGTCTGACCTGCGGAAATTATATAAATGAATCAGATGAAGAATGTGATAACGGTAGGCTTACAGAAGGGTATTACAGTTTTGATCGTGCTCCATATGCGAGGCGAATTAGAAGCTTGTGGGTTGCAAGTGGCTCAATACTTCCTACAGATGTTTTGGATGATTTAGAAGATTACCAACTAACTCCATATGGTCTTCCATGGGCAGTTCTAAAAATAGTCGAAGAATTAATGGATTTTGATTCCGAAGGATGGGAAAGAGAATACAAAAAAGATTATTGTTCAGAAGATTGTGAGCTTAGTTATTGTGGTAATGGCAAGATAGATCCAGGTGAAACATGCGAAGATACAAACCTTTTAAATGGTAAGCCACAAGATGGAGACGGATGTTCTTCTGAATGTTTTGAAGAGGGGGGATTCAATCCATTCGGTCCTTATACATGTGGGGATGATGTTCTATCTGGATTCGAAGAATGTGATGATGGAGGTTCTTGTACTACAGGTACTGGGATGGTGATTTCTGGAACATACTGTCGTATTGAGCCTGGTACAACATACTGTGATGCGAATGGTTGGGATAATATTTCTGGAACAGATGATGATCAGGTGTGTGTTCCTGCAAGTGGTGATGGATGTAGTAACTGGTGTGAGGTGGAGCCACATACAATTTGTGGAAACAAAGAAATAGAACCGTATGAGGAATGCGATACAGGTGGAGTTTGCGTAGAACAAGGATCTTCACTGCACAATAATTTATGTGGTGATCCTGGAGCTTGTTTATCTAACAGCGATTGTCCAATAGGACTTGAGTGCGATATGAGTTTAGGTACAAATCCAAATACAGGCAGATGTAGAGGTACTGTTTGTGCAATAGATGATGATTGTCCAAATGATTCAGAATGTCATTATGTTGCTGAAAATCAGCCATGGAGATGTGGAATTGCTAGATGTGTTAGTGATGGAGATTGTTCTTCTGGAGAAGCGTGTGTTGGGTATGGTGGTAATAGTAGTTGTAATTGTTACTGTGTATATAACAATCCTACAGAGTGTAAAAGTGTATACGGATACTGGGGAACAGATGTATATGGAGGAAGATGCATAGTAGATAGATGTGGAAATGGAAAAATAGATAGAGGAGAACAATGTGATGATGGAAACAGAAGAGCGTTTGATGGCTGCTCACAATTTTGTTTGATAGAAGAGGTGTGTGGAAACAGTGAACTAGATAGAGATCTTTTTGAGGAATGTGATGATGGAAATGTGTTTAGTGATGACGGCTGTTCACCAGATTGTCTTGTAGAATATTGTGGTGATGGAGTTCTTCAGCCTGGCCTTGGAGAAGAATGTGATGAAGGAGTTGTAAACAATAGCAACATTCCAGGAGCTTCATGCAACAGGGAATGTGAACTTCCAAAATGTGGAGATGGCATTAAGCAAGAGAATGCGATATTAAATGTTTGGAATGGAGAAACTTATTATGATGATTATTCGTACACAGAACACTGTGACCCTGGAATGCATTGCGAGAACAGTCCTAATGCTTATTGTATAGATGATTGGCAGTGTCCTTATTCTACTTGTGATGAAGATACATGGATGTGTACAGGAGATTGGTCTAGAAGTTGTGCTCGAGATGAAGATTGCCAAATGAATGTTTGCAAAGTTATGGATGAAGTATTCCCGGGCTTGGATGGGATTTTATGTACTGCAGATTGCACAGAAAAATATGAAGAATACGAAACAGAAAATCCATGGCTTTGTGGAAATGGAGTAGTAGATAGTTCTGTTTTCTATCCAGAAGAATGTGATGATGGAAATCTAATAAACAATGATGGTTGCTCTGAAAGATGTGAAGTAGAGGAAAGATCTTGTAATACAGATGCATGTAGTTCTAGTACTACTTTTATATGTGAAGACGGATCTGGATATTGCAGAATAGAAAATGGCAATCAGGATTGTCCTCGTAGTACGTGTGTACTTAGACCAGAATGCGCACTCGAGTGTGTATTTGGCGATTGTGGAAATGGAACAGTCGATCCTGGTGAACAGTGTGATGACGGCAGAAGCTGTAGTCATGATTCTAGTATCACATGTTCAGATCATTCAGATTGTGATGCAGGAGGTTGTACAGGAGGATCTATTGCTAATGGGACTACAGGAACGTGTTCGGATGATTCATATAGAATTTGTATGAGCGATGAAGATTGCAGGTCTATGTGTCTGACAGCTTCACAAGATGGATGCTCTAGCGATTGTAGATTTGAGATTCCAGGAGAAGAAGATTCTACTTTAGATCTATGCCAAGATGGAATTGGAGATTCTCAAGTCCCAATATGGAAAGAGACTTTACTCATGCAAGGACATAATCCGTTTATAGAAGTAGAGAGTTGGGGTGTAAACATAGGACCATGGTCACAGTGGATAAGAAGAGGAAACAATCTTCGTGGTACTAATTGGTGGGGAGATTGGACTAATCCTTGTAGTCCTAAATCATTTAATAATTCAGTTGTAAATAATTTCATACTAACTTCCAGATGTGCAGAAAAAATAATGAGCAGAAAATATTTACCGGATAGACAGCCAATACTTCCTTATCAACCTATTGGACCAATGTCCTTCCAGGCATGTCAGGAGCCACGTGCAGAACTTGTAAGCGCGGTAGAAATACCTCCTATACCAATGGTTCATATTCCAGAATACAGACCATCAGAACTTGTTCGTGATATTGAATCATTCATTTGTAAGAAAATAGGATTTCCTAGACGTGCATTTATATTCTTATGCGCAGATGATGCAGATGATCTTACTCCTTCATTTGGAGACTCAGGCTTTGATCTACTCCAGAGAGTAAACGCCTATGATGAATCATCTGTCTTTTATGAGACTTCAATAAGCCATGCACTTGAGATTGGATACGTAGTTGGTAGTAAGACATTAGATAATTACATTTCTGAATCATTTAGATTACTTACTTCATATATAAAGACAGCATCTCTTCTTATTTTTGATATGGAGAGGGTAGTGCCAACAGAAACTGTATGTCCTATAGATGGTTCACAAACTCTTTGCCAATAATATTTTGAAAAAACTTTTATTCATAACAGGCTTACTACTGATCGCGCAAAATGCGAGTGCTCTTGCTGTCCCATCTGCTCCAGATGCCATAAGTCCATATGCACAAGAGGTAATTCAGAGCATGGACAACATGCTTACAAATGCTTCATCTGGTAGCGCTGGTAACTGTGATGGTAATTTCAATACAGCAAAGGCAACAAGAGAGCTTAGAGAAATATTATTTGATACATATGCTTCTGTATCTGAGCCCAATGCAGATATAGAGAGATCTGCATGTCTAGTAAATGATGTAGAGGCATTAGAAATATATCTCAGAGAGCTTATAGATCTAATGATACAGAGCGCATCTAGTTGTGACGATTCAGCAAAGGCTGCATATCAGAACGCTATACGATTTGTGTGGAATAAGTTATTTGATATAAGAAGATTTGGAACAGATCCTAGAACACATTCTCCTTTCGAGGGAGAAGTGATAGATGATCCTCCAAGCGGAAGTTCTTCATCTGATGATGATACTAGATGTCCATATCATTCTGTTTATACACTTCCTACTATAAGTGATATTGGATGTCAGGATGACGATCTTCCTCTAAGCGCTAGAGATAGGCTGCAAGTTGAAATGAGTGTTATGAATAATATTTTGGAAAAAATTGGAATATTGGGGATCAGAGGACTTTCATTTGAATTTGGAAACTTAAGAAATAGGATTTTCTCTATCTTTAGTGATAGAGATGATTACATTTCGGATGTATCTACCTCTAGATTGCCAGGACCCAGAGCACTACCTCAGATTCCTGCGTTTACTAATACCAATGTAGATAACAGTGGAGAGTCGGGATGCATAGGATGGCCTTCTGATGTTGTATCTGGTCCTGTAACAGGAGATGACATTCCTCTTCAGGGATATTATCCATTTGTACTTACACAAGAAATTGCAGAGGTGTTTTCTTTCTTACAAGAAAGAGATCACGTTAGATGGTTTGAATATGTCAGAAGTTTAAATACAGAAATAATTGATGAAGAATTATTTTTAAGTGCTTTCAATTCTTCTTCGATGGAAAATATAAATAGAGAACATCTAAAAGTAGAATCTCTTTCTATGCTTTCTATACGTGATCCTCAAAAAAATATGCAAAACTTTGCAGATGAACTTCATAAAAATACTTTAGATTTTGCGAGCCACGTTGTTTCCCTAGATGGCGGAGAAAATGCAGATGCTCCACTTCGTGCCCTTGCACGAAAATATGCGACATTTCTTTCTCGCATGTGTGTGAATAGATCTTGCAGTTATTCGCTTCTAAGGGCCATAGAACACACTTTGAGGGATGATTGTTTCAGTGCTTTTCTTATGGATAGTTTCTTCCGTGATAACCCATCTAATAGTACGCTACCTGAGTGCAGAGCAATCTACGCAAATTAAATGGCACGGTGGGGATACTGGGGTTTGGGGTGGATGGAAAAGAAGTGTGTGAGTTTTTGGAGGGGATTGATGAGGTGGAGAAGGTGATCATCTTTGATGACAGCGAACCGCGAACCGCGGACCGCGGACCGCAACAATATGGACAATCGCTGGATGGTATTGATCTGTTGTTTAGATCTCCTGGATTTCCAATAACACATTCTCTAGTAAAAGAAGCAAAAGAAAAAAATATTCCAATTACCTCTTCTACAGAATTCTTTTTACAAAACTTTCCTGGAGTAACTATAGGAATTACAGGCAGTAATGGAAAAACAACATGCACTGCACTTATTACAGAAATGTTAAAGGCAGAGTTTGGTGATGAGAATGTTGAGAGAGGAGGGAATGATGGCGTTCCGAGGCTGGATTTACTTTTGAGCTCTCCAGCTCTCCTCGACCGAGCGCCGAAGACGGCGCGAGTGGAGAGGCTGCCTCTCGACGTCCGCGATGGGCGGACGCTCGAGGAAAGCACAAACTTTGTTGTCCTAGAACTATCCTCATTCCAACTAATAGATTCAGATGCGACTCCTGATGTTTCAGTTGTCCTAAACATAACCCCAAATCATTTAGATTGGCATAAGGATATGGATGAATATGTGAATGCAAAAAAGAAAATAGTTAAAAATACGGAACACGGATCGCGGAACACGGATCGCGGATATGGTGTTGCAGTTTTGAATCAGGATGATCCGATAGTTAAGAAATTTTCTGAGGATACAGACAGGGAAGTTGTTTGGTTTGGTAATAAATCACCAATAAATGCTGATTGTTTAAAAACTCATCCCTCAACTCTATCTGCAGCCGTAAAAGCGGCACGTGCTTTAAATGTTTCTGAAGAGAATATAAAAAAAGTATTACAAACTTTCCCAGGAGTTAAGCACAGACTTCAGTTCATCCGCGAAATTGATGGGGTGAAGTATTACAATGACAGCAGTTGCACCACTCCGGAGTCTGCGATCGCAGCTTGCAATGCTTTCCCAGAAGGATCTTTGATATTACTAATGGGAGGAAGAGATAAGGGCATGGATTTCTCTAAGTTGTATGAGGTTATAAAAGAAAGAAAAGTAAGGGTTGTGCCTTATGGGGAGATGGGAGAAGAATTCAAAAAAAATCTTCCAGACAATTGCTCATTTTCCACTATCCATTATTCATTGCAGGATGCAATTGTAGATGCGAGACAAGAAGCCAGCAGTGGCGATAATGTCGCCCTAAGTCCTGCCTGTGCTAGCTTCGACATGTTTAAGAATGCAAAAAAAAGAGGAGAAGAGTTTACGGAGATTGTGGAGGGGGTGTGAGGTTTGTTAGCAGATGAAATGAGCCGTATCAAAATTATATATCTCCAATTGACAGAACAATTTGAGAGAGTAATCTTCATCTCCTATTTCTTTCATTATATATAATCATGGCACCTCAAACTTCTGAAAACTTTTATGCAACCATTAATCCTGAGGCAGTAGATTGTCCGCACAATGGTAACCAATGCTTTCATCATTCAGAGTGTGCAGAGCGCTGTGGAAGGATAATGGCAGAAACAATCTATAATCTCAAAGGATGGGGCTATGGGCAGGGCAGTGGAGTTCCAACACCACGAACAGTTCAAATTGCAGCACCGACAGAGCACATTGAAACAACTGATCAGCAACTGAGAAACGCAAGGGCAGAAAATGGAATGCCACTATTTGATGTGAGAGTCTTAAGTAGCAAAGAAGATCGGCGAAGGATGGGGCTTGGGCAGGGTAGTTGAATTTAGCTCATTTCCAGCTAAAGAGCTCCAGTAGTTAGCAGTTTTGCGCTAAAATTAAATCCTTGTGAAACCAACTGATTTTGTTCATCTGCATTGCCATAGCACCTACTCTCTTCTAGAGGGACTCCCAAGGCCGGAGGAAATCGTTCTGCGAGCAAAAGAGCTCAAGCAGACTGCTGTAGGACTTGCAGATAAAGGTCACACACATGGGCTTATAGAATTTTATCAAGCAGCAAAAAATCATGATATTAAACCTATTCTTGGATACGAAGCTTACATAGCCGCACGAACTCGTCACGATAAAGAGAGGGAAGATACAAAAAGATATCCAATTACTCTTCTTGCAGAGAATAAAGAGGGATATCAGAACCTACTTGAGCTATCTACATATGCATCGCTCGAAGGTATGTATTACAAGCCTCGCATCGATGCTGAATTGATGAAGAAGTATGGAAAGGGGATTATAGCTCTTAGTGGCCCTATAGGAGGATTGATTCCTCAGGCTGCAGTCGATGAAGATGAAGAGAGGATAAAAGAATTGGTTGAGAAGTATCGCTCTTTTTTTGGAAAAGATAATTTGTATTTTGAGCTTATGGATCTTCCAAATGTAACAGGACAAGCGGAAGCCAATCAGCAGCTTATAAGAATAGGCAAAGAGTTAGATGTTCCAGTGGTTGCTACTTGTAATAGTCATTATTGTAGAAAAGATGATGCAGATGCACATGATGTTCTTCTATGTATACAGAAAAATGCAAATGTAGAAGATACAAGTAGGTTTTCTATGATGGATAGTGACTTTTCTATGCGTGAATATGAAGAAATGGAAAAGGCATTTTCACATGTTCCAGAAGCCATGGAAAACACTAGAGTAATTGCAGACAGATGTTCACTAGATTTTGAGTTTGGAAAGTATAGAATTCCAAAATTTGATGTTCCAAAAGGAAGTACAGAGTCTTCATATCTTAGAAAATTATGTGAAGAAGGTATGGATAAGAGATACGGAAAAAATCCAGACAAAGAAGTGAAAGAGCGACTCGATTATGAGTTAGGAATAATCGATCAGATGGGATTTTCTGGATACTTTTTGATAGTTGCTGATTTTGTTTCTTATGCGAAGAAAAAAGGTATAACAGTTGGTCCAGGTAGAGGTTCTGCAGCAGGATCTATAGTTAGTTATTGTCTCGATGTTACTACTCTAGATCCACTTGAACATGGACTTCTCTTTGAGAGATTCCTAAATCCAGAAAGAGTAGAAATGCCAGATATAGATTTGGATTTTGCAGATATTAGAAGAGATGAAGTACTTGAATATGTTGCAGATAAGTATGGAAGAGATAGGGTTGTGCAAATATGTACATTTGGAACACTTGCAGCTCGTGCTGCAGTAAAAGATGTAGGTAGAGCATATGGTGTTCCTTTTGTAGAAATGAATGAGCTTGTAAAACTTATTCCAGAAAAGCCAGGAACTCAGCTAAAAGATGCATTAGAAACAGCAGAGTTAAGCACTGCATATAATGGAAATGATAAATATAAAACAATAATAGATACTGCAATAAAGCTAGAAGGAAAAGCGCGGCATGTTTCGGTTCATGCGTGTGGTGTAATTATCACTCAGGAGCCAACTGTAAAGTACACAGCTCTACAAAAAGCTCCAAAAGATGATAAAACAATAATTACACAGTATTCAGCTAAGCCACTTGCAGCACTTGGGCTACTAAAAATGGATTTTCTTGGATTAAAAAATCTTTCCATTATTCAAACTACATTAGAAACCATAGAACGACTTCAAGGAAAGAAGATAAATATGTCATCTATAAAAACTAATGATAAAAAAACATTTAAGTTACTTGCAAAGGCAGATACAACTGGTGTTTTCCAGTTGGAATCTGGTGGAATGAGAAGATATCTCAAACAACTTAAGCCAACAGAATTCGAAGACATCACAGCTATGGTTTCTTTGTTTCGTCCTGGTCCTATGGAATGGATACCAGACTACATTAAGAGAAAGCATGGAAAGGCAAAAGTGAAATATATTCACAATGATCTCGAGCCAATACTTAAGCCTACATATGGGATTGGAATATATCAGGAACAGATTTTAGAAATGGCACGTGTGTTTGCTAATTTTTCGCTAGGGGAAGCGGATTTACTCCGTCGAGCAATCGGTAAAAAAATAAAAAAAGAGTTAGATGCACAAAGAGAAAAATTCATAAAGGGTGCGGTGGGTAAGGGGTATGAAGAAAAGCTTGCTATTAAAATTTTTGATGATGTTATTCTTCCTTTTGCAGGATATGGATTTAATAAATCTCATGCAGCTTGTTATGCACAAATTGCATACGAAACTGCATATCTAAAAGCACATTATCCAACTGAATTTATGGCAGCTATGCTTAGTGCCGATTCGGGAAATACAGATCGTGTAACTTTGGAGATTGCTGAATGTAGAGCTATGGGAATAGAAGTGCTTCCTCCAGATATAAATGAGTCAGATTCAGACTTCACTCCTTTGCCTGATAATAAAATTAGATTTGGACTTACTGCTATAAAGGGTGTCGGAGAAAGTTCTGTAAAAAGTGTTTTGGATATAAGAGAAGAGACAGGAAAATTTGAGTCCATAGAAGATTTTGCTGGCCGAGTGCCTGCTAAGCTTTTGAATAAGAAGCTTATAGAAGCTATGGCAAAATCAGGTGCTTTAGATTGTTTCGGAGAAAGGACTACTTTGGTTGAGCATTATGAAAAAGTTGCAGAATTTAGCAAGGCAGCTGGAGATGTTGGGCAGGGTCAGACAGATTTATTCTCTGTTGTGGATGAAAATATTGATGCTGCAAAAATTTCTTTTCCAGAAACAGAGCCAGCATCTCAAGTTCAGAGACTTCAATGGGAAAAAGAAACATTAGGTCTCTATGTATCTAGTCATCCACTTGCAGGGCTAAAGAAATATATAGGCAAGAAAGCAATGCTTATAGAAAATTTCACTAAAGATAATATAGGCAAGAAAGTAACTGTTGCCGGAATTGCTGAGGGCATAAAAAAGATAACTACGAAAAAAGGAGAAACTATGGCTATAGTTTTCTTTGAGGACCCAACAGGAAAATTAGAAATAACTCTATTTCCTAGGACTTATGCCAGAGTTTCTGAATTTCTCGAAGGGCCGGATGTTGTTTTGGTTGTAGGTGGTACTCTTGATTATAGGGTTGGACAGATGCAAATACGTGCAGATGCTGTTAAGAAGGCATCTCTTCCTAGAATGATAGAAAGGGCAAAAGAATCAGGCTTTTATGATGAAGAAGAGGCAAAGAACGGGATTAGTATCTCGAGAATTTCTTTGGATGAGCCAGAGGTAATGGAGGCTGTAGATGAAGACGGCAATGTGATTGCAGGCGAAACAGTCTCTTTGGAAAAAGAGAAAGGAGATGCAAGTGATTTAGTTGGAGATCTTGCTGGATTTGTATCCAGTGGAATGAAGATAGAAGATGCGATGAAAGGATTGGAAAATATTTTTGGAGGAAAGGCTGAGAAAAAAACTAAAAAGAAATCAGATAAAAAAACAGATGAAACTACATCTAGTGCAAAATCTATAAAAATTCATACAATAGATTTGCCAGACAAAGCACCTAAGCAACTTCTTATGGATCTTAAATCTGTACTTGATAGATTTCCTGGTAATGAAAGAATTCAATTCAAGATTGGATCAAAAAATATGGAGCTTCCAATTACAGTAACTATGTCTACGATTCTGGAAAAGAAGGTGGAGGAGGCTATGGAGAAACACGGTATAAAGAAAGTGGCGTGATATCACATTATAAATGCACATGAACAATATTAAGAATAATGGCGGCGTAGCGGGATCGACGATCAGTCTTAGCAAGATGGTGAAAATGAATAAGTATCTTTCTAAACGCGAAGCCGTATGAGGCTAGTATCGGATTCCAATATTCAGGAGGCAGTAGAAATAATACTTTCCGGCGGAGTAGTAGCACATGCTACAGAGACTTGTTATGGGCTTGCATGTGATTTGGGAAATGATGAAGCTGTTGCGAAATTGTTTGCTATAAAAGAAAGGCCAGAAGGAATGCCAGTAAGTGCTTTGTTTGCATCTATAGAAGATGTGAAGAAGTATGTGGAATGGAATGATGTAGCGGAAGAGCTTGCATCAAAATATCTGCCTGGTCCACTTACTATTATATTGCCGATCGCATCGAAATCAGAAACTATTGGAGTAAGAGTTTCTTCCAATTCAATTGCTTCAAAACTTGCAGAGCTTTCTGCGATTCCTATAAGTACCACTTCGGCAAATTTGCATGGTGAACCAGAGATATATAGTGGTAAGGAAGTGCTTGAAAAGTTTGAGAATAAAGAATTTCAACCGGATTTAATACTTGATTCAGGCGTAATCCCAAAAAGTAGTCCATCTACTGTTTTGAAGATATCTGATGGGAATATAGAGATTCTGCGCCAGGGTTCTATTTCTGTATAATAAAATCATGTACTGTCCCCGCTGCAAAAACGATGATACTTCTGTAGTAGATTCCAGAATGTCCGAAGATGGTCGTGCAGTAAGACGTAGAAGGGAATGTCCTAAGTGCGAATATAGATTTACAACTTTCGAGAGACAAGATGTTTCCTCTCTTATAGTTGTGAAGAATAATGGAATCCGTGAAACATATAGCAGAAGTAAATTGGAGAAAGGTGTTTGGCTTGCATGTAGCAAGCGACCAGTTAGTCATGAGAAGGTTGAATCTATGCTAAATAAGCTTGAGGAGAAATGGAGAGAGAATCAGAAAGAAGTTGCATCAAAAACTATAGGTCATGATGTTATGAGGGCGCTTAAGAAGCTTGATGATGTTGCTTATATCCGTTTTGCATCTGTTCATAGGCAATTTAAGGATGTTGAAGAATTTAAAGAGGAGGTAGGGAAGCTGCTTACTTAAAAATTGCCGCTGAAACCATTGGTTTCAGCGGCGCATCTGTCACGCGACTTCGTTAGTCTAGACCATTATCGGCGTCGAAATCGCTGTCATCTGTTCCCGATGATGAATCGTGATCGCCTTCGGTGCAAGTTTCGCAGTCGTAAGATTCGGCTCTGCTACTCTCTGTGTCAAAGCCATGACCTGCACAATTTTCCCGTGGATCGCTCATCTCGTTTCTCCTAAAAGAATTGAAAACGGTGACAGAACTGATTAAAAGGTATTACTGAGAATTTCTTATGTCAATTAATTATGTTATTTTTTTGCTCTCTGGATATCGATAGTAATTTTGCTGAAGGAAAAAATGCTGATTTTATTGTATAATATAACGTGTTAGGTGATAGAGCCTTGCTGATCATTATTTCTCAGGATTCACTTAGGCGCGTAGCTCAGCTGGTAGAGCACTGGTCTCCAAAACCAGGGGTCGGGGGTTCGAGCCCCTCCGCGCCTGCCATAGCTTGAATCGGAGTCTGCATTATATTAAATTGATCATATTTCTGCTATAATCACCAGAATGCATAAGGTTTTAGCGATATTTTTGGCATCTGCAATTTTTGGCTCTCAGCCGATAGGTAATGCTATGGGTGGGCCTGGAGATTTTGATTTTGATGTGATTTCTGTAGGTAGCAGGGTAGAAGTTGAGGCTTATAGGAACATCAAGCCTATAGTTAAGAAATATGAGAGGGAAATGGAAATTAGGAAACAAGAGATAATGGATATGCATCTAAAGTCTCTAAAAGAAGAAGAGAGGCAGGTAAGAAGACAGAGAGCAGCTCTTAGAATTATGCTCATGCTTGTAGAAAGAAAAGAAGCAGAATATGGACCAGATAAGAGGTATGAAGTTTTTGAAAAAAAGCTGAAAGAGTTAAGAGGTGTGAGTGATGAGATTCGCAATGCGCGAGAAAGACTTTTATCTATGAAAAAAGATGAGAACGAATACAAGAGAATGCTTTTGAAAGAATATGTAAGTGATAGAGAAAGAAATATTGTTCCTGTAAATACAAATATCTCAAAAGAGGATATAGATACTGTTCTAATGTGGCCTGTGGAAAGTGAATATGAAATTAGTGCAAGCTTTCTAGATGAGTCCTATGAAAAAATGTTTGGCATGGAACATTCTGCTATAGATATTCCAGTAGAACAGGGAAGTGATGTCGTAGCTGCAGACGATGGAGTAGTACTAGAAGTAAATGATGGAGGTTATGGATATAGCACTGTGAGCATTTCACATGATGATCACTTAGTTACAGTGTATGGACACGTAAGCGATATCCTCGTGGAAGAAGGAGAGGAGGTTAGTAGAGGAGAGGTGATAGCTCTAAGTGGAGGAAGGCCAGGCTCTAAGGGTGCTGGAGTATTTACCACAGGTCCTCATCTACATTTCGAAACTAGAGTGTTCGGAGAGGCAGTAGATCCTATGTATTACTTGCCTTAGATACTGATTCCATAGCGAAATTATCTGTCATACCTGCTATATAATCTTTTATAGACTCATCTAGTGATCCATTTGTTCTTTCTTGTAACTCTAAAACTTTTTCTGGTGGATTTTTTTCGTAATCAGAAAATAATACTTGGATAATTTCTTTGCCTTTGTTTGAATTTACTAAAACCTCTGGAGAATTATAGAAATTAGAGAATAAATATTCTCTTAGACCCTTAAGCTCTTGTGTAGTGCTTGCAGAAAATGCAATTAGATCATTTTTTGCTGCATATACATCTTCTAGAGATGAAATATTTGCTTCCTTTAGTCTTTTTTCGGTTTCAGAGTAGGCGTCAATCACAAGTATATGTATCACAGAGCTTTTAACTTCCGTTCCACTTGCATCAGATAACTCTTTTGCTCGTGCAAAAAGTGATAATTTAACCAATTCATCTGAATTTAAGATTCCAGATCTAATTCCATCATCTATATCATGAGATGTGTATGCTATTTCATCTGCTAGATTTACTATTTGGGCTTCTAGGCTAGGTGATCTAGGAATTTCGGTATCACTTGGAGAATCAAAACTAGTTCTGTGCTTCATAAGTCCCTCCAAAACTTCCTGGTTTAGATTTAGTCCATTATATTTATTAGATCTCTCTTCGAGAATAGTTACTGTTCGAAGAGATTGATTGTTATGCTCAAATTCTTTGCCGAATCTTTGCATTTCTTCGTTTATAGCTTCTTCTCCAGCGTGTCCAAATGGAGTGTGTCCAAGATCATGAGCGAGAGCTATGCATTCTGCTAAATCTTCGTTTAAAGAAAGAGTGCGAGCCATGTCTCTACTTATCTGTGCTACTTCCATTGTGTGGGTAAGTCTTGTTCTGTAGTGATCAGATAAGCCTCTATTACCTACAAACACTTGTGTTTTGTGTTTAAGCCTTCTAAAAGCTTGTGTATGTATTATTCTATCTCTGTCTCTTTGAAAAGGAGTTCGTGTTTCATCTTCTTTCTCTTCGTGGTTTCTTCCTAGGCCTGTTCCATGTGGAATGGCATAAGAAGATAAAAGTGAATTCATGCCGCTTATGAGTGCTTTTAAATTTTTCATAAAGCTTCGCGTAACAATATATCATCCTATGCAACATAAGATCTTTTTATTGTTAACAATTTATGTTCTATAATGAAATTTATCTCGACCTTACGTAGAGTACTTTCGCTTTTTCTCTTCAAAATCGTTCTTATAAGGGGATCTTAATCACCCTAGGCTGTGGCTGAGGGATGCGGAACCCCACCTGGTATATCCAGGGAATAAGCGACTGGTGCTCTACGGATGTCGGGAGATAATAAGTAAGAAGCTAGTTAAGCACGCGAGCGGATCATTGTGTATTAGTTTTCAATTCCAGCAACAAGATAATTTCTCTTATCAATATCGCCACCTCTAGCACTAAAGTATCCATCTCCACATTTTGTGCATCCTGGGAGTATTTCTATGTGATCTTTTGGTACTCCTACAGCGTGTAACTCTTTTTGTGATGCTGATATTAGATCTACTTCCGATCCATCTATAAATTCATGCATATGATGTGGTAATTCTTTTTCTGGATTAGAAAAAGTAGCACATTTACTGCAAATAGAAGGAGCTCCTCCTACAAATGTTTCTTCTGATGATATTTCAAACCTTCTTTTTAATTCTTCGAAGAAAGAAGTAATAGCTTTCGCTGCCATTCCTCTCCATCCAGCATGAATAAGTCCTACAACGTGTTTTTTCGGTGCATATATTGCAAATGCTTGGCAGTCTGCAAATCGAATAGCTAGTGCTACGTCTCTAGTATTTGTGATTAAGCTATCGCCTTTTAGAATTGTATCTGGCTGCTTGTGAACTGTGTGTACAACATTTCCATGAATTTGTTCTAGTTTAGCGATACTCTCAAATCCAAGCCTGTGAGCTGCTTCTTCATCTGAGTTGCAATTCTCTTCTTTATTGAAGATTTGAATCTTTACTTCTGGAAATTGATTGAAGATTTGGAAATTGATCATTCTTTATCTAGGAATCTCCACCCAATCAATTCGGCAAGCTGGAGTGTCATTTGGAGCTATAACCCTTTCATGATTTTTGATTGAACTTTGTGCAGATAAGAATGTGAGCTTGAGGCCAATTTGTCTTCTACTGTCTAATGCTTGAATAATTCCTTTTCTAGTTTGTGAACTAATAGATGCAGTTGTAACCAGATCATCATTCTCAAATTTCCCTAAAGGGAAAAGAATAAATTCTCCATTACGTTCAATATTTGAATCCCACGTGGAAAATACTCTCTTAAATTCCTTGTCTGCACTCAGAGTTTTTATAAAAACTACAGGGATTCTCTTGTTCCATATGGATGATTTTCTAATTTCTACCATTCCACGAATGGTGGTAGATCCTGCTCCATATAAAAATTCACTACCCTTCGCAGAAAATGGCTCATTTGAGAAGCATAACTCCTTTTTAAGTTCTTCTTTTGAAGGTTCTTTGGCTTCTTCTGTATTTATGTTTTCTTGTACAGGTGTCGGATCTTCGAAATAACTAAGAATATCTTTCTCTGAAATAAAATATGCAGCAACTGCAATAGTTGCGATTAATAATATCCAAGATTTCCAGTTAATTCCTCCCATACATTTAAGTTTACCTGGGGATATTTGTAAGACAAGGTATGAAAAATAGGTTTAAGTTATGAATATGTATGTAATAGATGTGGAATGTTCTCTATGACGTCTTTAGTGGTAAATGAATATCCTTTTTCTGGGCAAAGAGTCGTAGCTGCACGTTTGATAATTCTAGAAGCGGTGCAGCAAGCTTCGAATGGCTTAATATGTTGAGCAATTAGTCCTGCAATAAGCCCAGCAAGAGCGTCTCCAGTTCCGCCAACAGTGAGGCCTGCATTACCGCCTTCTATTTCTTCTATATTTTCTCCATCTGAAATTATATCTATAGCACCTTTTAGTAGAACAGTTATTTTATATTCCTCAGATATATCTTTTACTAGATTTTTTCTGTATTTGAAGTCTTTGTTCTTCAGATCTTTTCCAATCATTCTGCCTAGCTCTCCTATATGAGGTGTGATTACTGCATTTTTATTTCTTATAAGTTCTAGAGTCCATTCTTGTAATGCAGATGCATCTATCACCAAAGGATTTTCTATATCGTGAATGATAGAAGATACTGCATTTTGAGTTTCTTCACTTACTGTAAGTCCAGGACCTATTACTACTGTGCTGTTTTCTGAGATTGATTCCAATATGTCTTCTGTATCGCATTCGTGAAGATTATTTTCTCTGAAATGTGAAGTTATGAAGTTTAGAGAATGAGATTTAGTTACTTCGACGTGACATCGTGGAACATATGGAAATATTAGATCTACTCCAGAAGCTTCTGCGGACAGTGCAGAGAATATAGGTGCTCCATGCATATGATATGAGCCACCGATTATTGCTACAGATCCGTTTTCACCTTTTCTAGAAATAGAAGATCTTTTCATGGCTATAAAATAGCACTTATTTGGTTTCATTTTTATGGTAAATAAAATATTTTCTATGTTGTGTTAGAAAAAGACGATCGTTTCGATTTAGATAAACATAGGGGCAAAGAACGTGAGCTTGTTATTGCATTCCTCAAGGAGAGCGAACGTTTGTACATTACTTTTCGTAGAGGAGAATCTTTGAGTGCTATAAATAAAGAATTGGATAGATTGGTAATAGAACAGGTAATAACCAGGACAGCTGCGAATAAAATTTTGAACAAAGCAGAAGAATTACTGATGGCTGTAGAAGCTGAAGAGAAGTCTGAAGAAGGCAAAGAAGAAAGCTAATTCTCGATCTCACCATCGTTGTTGATCAGTCGCATTTCTACAGGCAACGGCTGATCTATTTTTGATTTTATTTCTGCAATTAGATTCTTTGCATCTTCAAATGTAGCTCCACCTGTGTTTTCTAGGAAGTTTGAATGTTTTTCTGAAATTTTTATTCCCCCAATCTGTTTTCCGCGAAGGTTAGCTGCATCTATTAGTTTCCATGCAGGATTTTCTTTGTCTAAACTCAAGAAGCAAGAGCCTGCAGTTCTTTTATGAGGTTGGGATTCTATGCGTTTTTTTAGAAGCCTTTCTATTTCTGTTTGCACTTCTTCTTTTGACCGAGATGGGACATTAAGTTTTATTGACCAGATAATTGAATTCTTTTTATCGTTCTTAAAAATGCTTGTTCTGTATCCAAATCCACATTCATTCTTTGCAATGTTTGATTCTGCTAATCGCCCGTCTTCGCTTCGCTTCGCCGTGGCAAGCTGATCGCTGATCGCTAATCGCTTCTCAAATGTACAAATACTGTCTACATACTCATCTATCCATATTTTTCCGCATCCTTGTCCCGCATTTCCAAAAACAGCGCCTCCTGCAGTTCCGGGGATTCCGGTAAGAGGGGAGAGATCGAGATTTAGCTCTGCAAGTTCGTTTACAAGCTGTGCCAGATTTTTTCCTGCGTCTACCTCTATTTCATTTCCATTTATTTTAACTTCGCTGGTAACTATTTTTATAACTAGTGCATTTATAGTTCCATCTGCAAATATAGTATTCGATCCAGAGCCAAGTATTACTACTGGAATGTTATTTGTATCTCCAAATTTGTATGCTTCTTTTAAAGCTTCCTTGGTTGTAATTTCTGCATAAAACCTAGCATCTCCTCCAATTTTTAGAGTAGTTTTTGGAGCCAAGGGAATATTTTCTTTTATGATCATGATGTATCAATAGAGATCTTTTCTGTGTTTGCATGAGATGAAATAACTTTCATCATTTTTTTCATCATATGCTATAAGTAATCTATAATTACCAATCTTTAAGCGATAATCAGCGATTTGATAATTACATAATTTCTTTAAGTCTGCTTTAAGTTTTCCTGCAAATATTGATGATAACTTGGATTCAATATTTTTTTTGACAGAGGGGTTAAGTTTAGAAAGTTGTTTTTTGAATTTCTTTGAAAATTTGCAATTATCACTTGTTAGTTCTATTGGCATAATTCATCAAAAGTGAGGAAGTCGGAAGTATCACCACTTAAAATTTTCTTGTGAGCTTCTACTCTTTCTTTTTTACATTTCTCAAGCAACATTGCGTCTTCATATTCTTCTAAAATTCCCTCCTCTTCCATATATTTCATAAGATCTTCACCAATTATCAGCCCCTTTTTTTTGTTATTGGACAGGATATAAAGAAAGCCTTTTGTAGAGTTGAGTACTCTAGATAGCGTTTTTTGAAGCTCTGAAATGGCAATTGTTTCAAACATATTAGAAGTATAGCAAATTCTATATAAAATTCAATAGCAAATTTACCCTATTTTGAGAATACCTCAGCTATTTCCTCTATTTTCTCTACGAATCCCTGTTTTGCTTTACGGGTGTGAACTTTCATAGCTGCAAATACCGCTAGTGCTACAAGTCCTAGAGCTCCCATAACAGCTACTAGCTCTCTAGAGCCAACAGCTATTCCAGAAAATGATAGTCCAACTAAAATTACCGCAGTTGCAAACATTCCTACGCAGAATCCTATAACCATTGCAGTGATTACAATCTTACTTCTGTCTTCTGTGTTGTCTTCTGGTGCGCTTGCGATTTTAGTAAGCAGTTCAGATGAGATAACTACTGGTTCATCTTGCCAATCTTTGAAAAGAGTTTGGATTTTTCTCTTCAGAATCAACTTAACAAACAAATTAAACGGAACACCTGTCTTTCCTTCTACGATAACTTCATCACCATCAGATGTTTTCATGGAAACTTTTGATTCAGCAGACTTCTTCAGTCTGTCTTTGATTTCTGGAGGTAGAGGCATAGTAAGCGTAGCGTAACACGGATCAATCAGAAGTGTCATCGCAATCTATGTCTAGATATTTTCCTACACACTCTTTCAATGTTGCTAGTTCATTTCCATATATATTGTGATATTCTTCATATTCGGTGGAAATTCTTTCTGATGCTTGATCATCATCTTCATTCCATGTATTCGACATAAAGCTCAATGTAATTCTACTTCTTAGACTGAGTATGAGTTGTCTAATTTTTGGTGGAGCTGATCGTGCGAGTGAGAAACATGAGATTCTCATGCCCTCTCTTGTTCTGGCGCTTTTTCTAAGTGGGTCTCTTAATATATTGGCAACAGCATGTCTCATTTGCATCAATAAGCCCTCTCTTGGAGAAGGTTCTGTTACTATTAATTTTTCAACTCTTTTAAACTCTTGTACAAGTTGTTCGAGTGGCTTTATGCACTCCTGTAACAAGTTTTGAGTTTTGTTGCCAAGAATATCTTCTACTTGGCTGTGTAAAATTCTACGTAATGTTTTAGGATTTGTTCCATTCAAAATTTCCCAGCCTTCAAGATCAGGCGTACCTGTTTTTACTATTTGAAATTTTTCAGGAACAGAAGGGCTTGTTACTGGTTGGTGTATTATGCCGACATCATCACTTGCTCTTGCAAGACGAATGGCCTCAGTTAAATCACCATCTTTAATTGTTTCAATATCTACTTCCAATTCAGGCATAGGGGATCATCCTATCACAGATTTTAACCTGTTCAATGTTTCATCTTTCCCAAGTACAGTAGCTACCTCAAATGCTCCAGGACTATATGGAAGGCCAGTTAGTGCTGCTCTCATAGGCCAGAGTAACTGTCCATTTTTAAGTTCATTTGCCTTTGCAGCTTCGAAAAGCTTGGTTTTGATATCTTCCTCTGTCCAGTTTTCCATACTTTCTAATTCTGAGATTAGGATCTCAAATATTTTTGGCAAATCTTCTTCTTTTACTTTTTGCTTATCGCTTGCAAGTAGGGATTTTTCTACTTTTGGTGTTTCATAAAAGTATCCCATCATGTCTTGGGCTTCCGAAAAGAATGTAATCCTCTCCTGAATGAGAGTAGCTTTCGAAAAGAAGTCAGAATCTTTATTCGCATCAGGATATTTTTCTACAACTAGTGGTTGAATTTGATTGCAAAATTCTTCTATAGGCATTTTCCTCATCCACTGTCCCTGTAGCCAATCCAATTTTGCAGTATCAAATATAGCTCCTCCTTTCTGAACTCTTTCTAGTGAGAATTTTTCTATAAGTTCTTCCATAGAAAATACTTCTTCTTCTGTTCCTGGATTCCATCCAAGCATCGCTATGAAGTTTATGATTACTTCACGCAAATATCCTTTCTCTATATATTTTTCTACCGAAACATCTCCGTCACGCTTGCTAAGCTTTCCTCCGCCTTTCGAAAGAAGTAGGGGAACATGAGCATATTCAACTGGTTCCCATCCAAAAGCTCTAAATAGCAGTATGTGTTTTGGCAGTGAGGGTAGCCATTCTTCTCCTCGTATTACCAATGTAGTTTCCATAAGGTGATCATCCACAATATGAGCGAGATGATATGTAGGAAATCCATCTGACTTAAGTAGAACTTGATCATCTATGGTATTAGTTTTGAATTTTACATTGCCTCTTATGTGATCATTGAATTCAACTGTCTCTCCTCGTGGCACTAGAAATCTAATTACATGTGGTTCTGACTTTGCGCGCTCTTCGGACTCTTCTTTCGAAAGATTTACACAAGTTCTATCGTACATAGGAGCTTGTTTTCTTTTTTCTTGATCCTTTCTCATTTCATCAAGGCGATCTTTGCTGCAGAAGCATCTGTAAGCTTTGCCTGAGTCCATTAGCTTCTGAGCATGCTCTTTATAGATCTCAAGTCTCTCTGATTGTATATACGGACCATCGTCAATTTTAAACCCTGCCCAATCCATCATTTCTTTCAGATGATCTATAGCTTCTTCTATATGTCTTTCACGATCAGTATCTTCTATACGTAGATAGAATGTGCCTTTCTCCTTTTTAGCCATTAAGTAAGAAAATAGTGCAGTTCGGAGTCCTCCTATATGTAAGTAGCCGGTAGGAGATGGGGCAAATCTAGTACGCATTTTTATAAAGCCTTGGCACTAAAAGTGATGTCTTCTACAGGTTTGTCCATTGTGCCTGTTTCAGAATTTGCAATTACATCTAGTACGTCTATGCCTTCTATTACTTTTCCAAATACTGTGTGGTTTCCAACAAGCCATGGAGCTTCTTCGCCATGCATTATGAAAAATTGGCTGCCATTTGTGCCTGGCCCGCGATTTGCCATAGCAATCACTCCTTTAACCATAGGCATATCATTTATTTCATCTTCAAATTCTGATCCGTAAATACTTTCTCCTCCTGTTCCAGTGCCTAGAGGATCTCCTCCTTGGATCATAAATTCTTTAATTACTCGGTGGAAAATAAGATTATCGTAATATCCGTTTTTTGCGTGTGTTACGAAGTTGGTAACGGTTTTTGGTGATTTGTCTGCGTATAGTTCTAAAGTGATATCACCTTTTGAGGTTTCGAGTACAACAGTGTGTGTGCCAGAAAGCATAGTGACACCAGGAGTGTCGGTCTTTGGTTCTGTAGTATCATTCACAGTGTCTTGAGGGGTAGTAGAAGTACAAGCAAGTAAAAATAATGTGGTTGATAATGTGAGTAATTTTTTCATGTAGTAAACTTTAGCGCTACTTATTTGCTGTTACCAGTAGAATGTTTGCAATACGGTCTGCAGCATCAGGATCTGCAAAACTTCTAAAGCGTTCAGATAGAGCTTTTCTTTTGATTTCATCTTCTACGAGCATTTTTATTGTTGATATAAGTGTTCGATTTAAATTGTTCTGATCAATTACAACAGCTGCTCCAGCAACTTGCATAAAATGAGCATTTTCTTCTTGGTGACCTGATGCAAGCTTTGGAATAGGAACAAGAATAGTTGCTTTACCAAGTGAGCTTAACTCTGCAATTGTTCCTGCGCCTGCACGACTAAGAACTACGTCAGCAATTGCGTAAATATTATGTATTTCTTCGTAAGATGATTCACTTTGGAAATATCTTCCATGCGATTTTTTTGGATTCATTTTTCCTCGTCCAGTGAGGTGAACTATGTCACAGATATCTACAAGAGAATCTAATGCATTCCATATAATTTCATTTATAGTGCTCGCACCTTGGCTTCCGCCTATTATAAGTAGCACAGGTCGTTTTCCAGAAAATCCAGTAACCCGTTTCCCGCCATCGCTTGATCCTGTAAGAATTTTCTCTCTTATAGGATTTCCTGTTGCAGTTATATCTATGCTTAAGTTTGTCATTACATCATCGTCCGATATTTCTTTTTGTGGAGTTCCTATACATAAGTGATTTGCAAATTTCATAAGGAATTTATTTGCTCTTCCCATTACTCTATCGGATTCATGTAAAACAATTGGGATTCTAAATGCCCATCCAATTAAACAAATTGGAACAGATACATATCCACCTTTGGAAAAAATTACATGTGGGCGAAAAATAATCAGTATGAGAAACGATTGGATTATTGCTATTGGGAATAGAACTATAAATAGTAGAGAATTCCCTTTAGGAGCAATAAGTGAAGCCTTTCGTACCTTTTGAGTTTTTAGAAATTTGCGATCATCTTTTTTTGAAGAGCACACAAATAGTGCAGATGCATTAGGGCTTTTATTTTTTACAGACTCCCATACAGCCACAGATGGAGCCAAATGACCTACCGAGCCGCCGCCAGCAAAAAGTATTCTCATGGATGGTCATTATAATACAGGATCAACGCAGAGGTGGAGGATATAATGTGGACATTAAGGATGGAAATGATGGAAAAGAGTGAAAGGATTAAAAGGAGGCGCTCATATTTGATAATAATGACATTTCCTTTCACTCCTTTCTATCTTTTAAATCCTTTCCATCTTTCTATTGTATACAGATTTTTTCCAAATAATTATGTCACAATCTAATGCCTGTTGTTACTCTCGATGTCTTTTTTCTTCTAACAGTTTCATGTACAGAATATGCAGATATATTTAGTAGTATTCCGATAGATGCGAGCAATGCCCAATGAGAAGAGCCGCCGTAACTTATAAGAGGAAGGGTAATCCCTGTAAGTGGCAGAAGAGATAGATTCACACACATATTTATAACTGTTTGAAATCCAATCCATGTAGATATTCCTGCAGCGACTAACAGCCCAAATCTATCCGGTGCTTGAGTTGCTGCTTTGAAGCCCCTTATAACTAACGTGCTAAACAAAGTAAGGATTATAAGCATGCGAATAAAGCCAAGCTCCTCTCCCATAGCTGCAAATATTGTGTCGGATTGAACTTCTGGTAAATATCCAAATTTCTGAATAGATTTTCCATAACCCTGACCAAAAAATCTTCCACTTCCTACAGCAATCAAAGCCTGATTTATTTGGAATCCTATAGTTTCACTTATAGAAGGATCATCTGGTCGTATAAAAGCGAGAAATCTTGCTCTTATATATGCCTTACTCAGTATTAGTGGTAGTGCTACTGAAATACTTGCTGCAGCTCCAACTACAATATGTACAATATTCCCTCCAGCTATAAAGAACATAGTTACAGCTATAGATACTATTACGAGTACCGATCCTAGATCTGGTTGCATGGCAACAAGCAAAGTTGTTACAGAGAGAAGAATGGCGAACGGGAAGAATCCTTGTTCTAAAGTTTGTATAAGCTGTTCTCTTTTTTGTAGCCATACTGCGAGATAAAGAATCAAAGTAAGTTTAGTAAATTCAGATGGCTGCAAAGAAATTGGGCCAACAGATATCCAGCTTCTTGCTGTTCCATAGTCTGCTCCTATTCCTGGAATAAATAATGAAACTAGAAGCCCAAGACTTATAAGAAAAAGAGGCAATGCAAGCTTCTCCCACAGTCTGTAGGGGATAGTTGCAAGAAATAGCATGATTCCAAGCCCGGTGATTACATGCCAAAAGTTCCTAATCAAATAAAAAGAATTATTTGGTTCATCTAGAATCCCTTGGTTTACGTGTTGTGTTGTTATTTGAAAACTTTCATAAACGCTAACACTTGCAATCATTGCAAGTCCAAACAAAGTGAGCCCGATAGTAACTCCAAGAAGGAGAGTATCGTATTTATGAAACATAACTTCACATGTAGAATAGATGTCTAATATATTGTCTGTCTACACTACTATTAAAAGTGATATTTATATCAGCATTATCTTCGTTTCTAATATCAGTAGCTATCAGATTGATGGTAGAGTCATCTGCTGTAGATACAGTAGAAAACTCAGGTATAGCTTTTGGTATAGATTTACCTTTTAGCGCTCAGAAATTATTAATACCCATTGCGCTTATTTTGGTTTTGTATTTTGGATGGCAATCTCGTAAGGACAAAATTCAATCTATAGGGTTTGGATTGATAATAGGTGGTGCTTTTGCAAATATTCTCGACAGATTCGACGATGGTTTTGTAACTGATTTTATAGATGTGGGATGGTGGCCAAGTTTCAATGTAGCGGATTCATGTATTACTGTAGGAGTAGGGTTGTTATTAGTGGTTGAATTTCTTAGGAAGAAATGAAAAATACCCTATAATCCAGCTCCATGCTCGATACCCGTTATCGCATAGAAGGCATATCTCCTCTCCGCGGAGAAATATCCCTAGGTGGAGCCAAAAATGCAGCACTTCCTTGTATGTGTGCAGCACTGCTTACAGATGAAGAGGTAGTTCTAAAAAATGTTCCTGCAATTAGTGATGTTTATTCTCTGCTAGATATATTTACATACCTAGGAGTAGAGCATCAGCTCGAAGGAAATACACTAAAGATCAAAGCAGAAAATTTGGAATGCAAAACCATTCCTCATGATCTTGTGAAAAAGCTTAGAGCTTCCATTCTGGTTCTCGGCCCACTGCTTGCTAGATGTGGAGAAGTGAAAATGGCATATCCTGGTGGATGTGTAATAGGAAAGAGGCCTGTTTATGCACATATAGATTCACTTGTGCAATTGGGAGCAGAGGATATTTCAAATGATGAGGTGTTACATTTAAAAGGGGACATAAAAAATGGAGAAGTAATACTTCCAGAGTTTTCTGTTACAGCTACGGAGAATATTCTCATGGCTGCTGCTTATGGAAATAATAAGGTACACATAAAACTTGCAGCATCAGAGCCACATGTACAGGACTTATGTGATCTACTTGTAAGTATGGGGGCAAATATAGAGGGGATTGGTTCTCATGATTTGGTTATAAAAGGATCTAAGTTAAGTGGAACAGAGCACTTTGTAACTACAGATTATTTGGAGGCAGGATTTTTTGCTCTAGCTGGAATTCTTACTGGTGGAGATTTGAGGATAAAAGGATTTAGAGAAGAACAAATGGTTTCATTCATGAAGACGCTATCTTCTTTGGGTGCTATGTGGAGCGTCGAAGATTCTGTATTGCATGTAAAAGGAGGCAAATCCCTAAAGGCATGTAATGTAAAAACAAATGTCTTTCCTGGATTCCCAACAGACTTACAAGCAGCAATTGGCGTTGCCATGACTCAGGCAAGTGGAGTTAGTAGAGTATTTGAAAGAATGTTCGAAGGAAGATTGGGATATCTCTTTGAGCTAGAAAAGATGGGTGCACATGTAGAAATCTTGAATGCTCATCAAGCTCTTATAATCGGACCAACTCAACTGCGTGGTCGCACAGTTACAAGTAACGATATAAGGGCTGGGGCTGGAATGGTCCTTGCAGGACTATGCGCAAGGGGTGAAACTTTGATCACAGATGTACAGTACATTGAACGTGGATATGAAAAACTCGAAGAAAAGCTTCGATCTGTTGGTGCTCGTATTGAACGAATAGAGGATGGTCAGGTAGACTCATCACATGATTACAATAAAGTCGAAAGGCAAAAAGACAGTTCTATGTGAGACAAAGCAGGGCTCATTGGTAGTATTTCCTGAAGGAGACATCAAAAAAGGCGAGGCAGGGAAAAGGTTTTTATTGGATAAAGCTCAGGATCAACAAGTAGAAGGAGTAATTTCTTGGCCTGGCGAATATGACTACGATGGAATCTCTATTCGTGGAGTTGGTGTAAATGGAAATGTTTCTTACATCGTTACTGTGGATAATCTGCGTTGTGGTTTTATGAATGCCCCACTTGGAGAATGGTCCGAATACGAGATTGAACTACTCGGAGATTTGGATGTTTTGATAATTCCTGCAGAAGATGTAAAGAAGGTTCAGGCTATAGTAGAAGAAGTAGATCCACCTGTAGTTATTCCTATGAGAACTGCAGATGACAAAATATTCAATGAGGTAGTTGCTGCTTGTGGGGGAAAAGACACCGAGACTGTGAAAGAAATTAAACTAAAGAAAAGCTCCCTTCCTACTGAGTCGAGGGAGGTTTATGTGCTTGGATAATGTGTCGCGGAGCTCCTGCTCCGCGAAAAATAGGAAATGAAGAGATTTTTTCTAGTACAATAGTGCTGTGTCCTCGTAGTTCAATGGATAGAACGGCCCCCTCCTAAGGGGCAGATGTAGGTTCGATTCCTACCGGGGATACCATCCGGCTTCGTTCAACTACGCCGCGATGAATCCGGCTTTTTCGAAAAAGAAAGCCTTTTTAAACTACGCCGCGATTCATTTTTGTGTAAAATATGCAGGCTTATGTCAAACAGAGCATCAAATCACCAAGGCAAGGATTCTACGCCAAATACTCGTCGCCCAAAGGCAAAGATGAGGAATAGGCTAAACAAAGAGAAGGCAAGAGCTAGACGCGAAGAGCGTCGTGCGAAAGCTTAGTTATATCCCAGACACGTTCATTCTCTGGTAATTCATACATTCCTTGTAATGATTCAAATCCAGAATTGAATATGAAGTTTTTCATGAAATCGTATTTTTGAGAGATAACTTCATTTTGGTTTGCCATCTTTTTGAAGGCGTCATTATGTAGGGCATAAAGAATGAAGCTTTCTGCGAAATCTTCGAAAGGATCAGATGCAGCATATCCAGATACAAAGTCATTTTCATCAGAAGTCGAATACTTAGATACAACGTCTGACCAAGAAATAGAATAGAAAGCAGCACTTAGATCGTTATTGTAGGTAGGGATTGGTCCGTCAGGATATACGCTTTCGCCAGAATCCTGTGTTCCCTGCATAGATCCTAGATCCACTATATGACCACATTCGTGAACCATAATGGAGACGGTTTCTTTTTTAGACATTCCACCACGTATAAGAATGGTGCTGGATGTTCCCTGTCCACGTGGGGCAGAAGGATCATATCTAACTACTAGATGGTCTAGATTGTCTCTGCAAGAAGAGGGGAGCCACATAAGAATATCGTTTAGAAGCTTCTTATCTTCTTCTCTTATATCATCCTGATCTACTACAGGGAGATAAGATACTTCCTCTGTTTCTATTGATTCCACTTCTACTGTCTCTACAACATCTACAACATCTAAACTCTCTTCTTTAGCAGCTGCTCTCTCTACAATTCTCACATCAGCTATAGCTGGAATTTCCATCTGCTGGATTCTGATTACAGAATGCTGATCTCTGTCTATATTCGTTGCTTCCACCATTCCATATGCTAGAATAGTGGCAGAAGTGAGGCCTATGAGGAGGAAGGAGAGGGTTTTAGGCATTTCTTGTAGTTCTCAAGTAAAGGATAACTTTATACCATTTTTGACAAAATATGTCAAGTACCTCAGATGCAGATCCTGTGGGCTCACAGAGGCCTTCTAGTGGTCTAAAACAAGGGCAAGAGATAGTTCTGAAGATCGAGAAGATTGCCGCTCAGGGAGCTGGGATGGCGATCCATGAAGGGGTGCCTGTATTCGTACAGGGAGCTATTCCAGGTCAAAAAGTACGAGTTTGTATTACCAAAAACAAAGGAGGATATATAGAGGCTAAAATGAGGAAAATAGAGAGCAAGACTGTGGATGAGATAATGCCGAGATGTAAGCATTTTGCGAAATGCGGAGGTTGTATCTGGCAACATTTGCCATATAACAAACAAATTCTCTACAAAGAGCAGATAGTAAAAGATACATTGGAGCACGTGACCCCTGTGGATGAGAATATAAGAAAAAGTCTTTCTGGACGTGTGTTATCTATAATTCCAAGTCCACAGATATTTAATTATAGGAATAAATTAGAACTCACTTTTGGATACTCTTCTATGAGATCAGAAACGGTTGATCCACAGGGGTCTGAATCTAAGTGTGTGTATTTTGATGAGAATCCTTCTATTGGCTTCCATCAACCAGGACAATGGGCGACTATTCTTCCTGTAGAAGAATGTCACTTGTACGATGAGCAAATTACAGCTTTGCTTGCTGAGGTTAAGCGTTTTATGGAACGAACAAAGCTGCCTGTATACAATCCAAAGACTCACAAAGGAATGCTTAGAACATTACTTCTTCGTAGAGGTATACATACCGGAGAACAGATGATTTGTTTTGTAGTACAGGCAAAAAAAAGAGAGCTAGAACCACTCTTTCAGCACTTTACTAAATTTGGTCAGCTTCCAAATATCTCTTCTTTAATTGTTGTAGAGCATTTTGGTAGAAACGACACACTATCGTCTTCTGGAATAAATAATCTTTCAAAGAAAAACATACATGTTCTGAAAGGACCTCCAAGTATCAAAGAAAGATTATTCGATTTAGAATTTAATTTGTCTCCGTTTTCATTTTTCCAGACAAATACTTTAGCTGCAGAGAAGTTGTATCAAACGATAGCTCAAGTGGCAGATCTTTCTGGAAGAGAGATAGTGCTTGATTGTTACTGCGGACTTGGATCTATAGGTCAGTATTTATCTAGATTCTCGGAAAAAGTAGTAGGAATTGAAAGTAATGCTCATGCGATAGAAGATGCACTTGTATCTGCTGGCACAAATAAGATTGCTAACATAAGTTTCTATAAAGGTGCTGCAGAGCATGTGCTTTCTAAGCAGCTTGCTCCTGGTGGTAAATATAAATTCGATGTTGTTGTGGTAGATCCGCCTAGAGCAGGGCTTCATAAGAAGGTAGTTGAATCTATTCTTGGTCATTCTCCAGAAAAAGTGATTTATGTTTCTTGCAATACTTCTACATTCGCGAGAGATCTAGGAGAATTTCTAAAGAACGGATATGAACTTCGTATGGTGCAGCCTCTGGACCTATTTCCGCATACAGCACATGTGGAGACAGTAGCTTTATTACAGAAAAGTTAAATACTCTCCTCGAGCGTTCGCCAACCGCGGACGTCGAGAGGTATACACAGAGATTGCCTCTCGATTCGTCTTTCGACAAGCTCAAGACTCACTCGAGGAAAGCATAATTGGCGATTGTGTTAATGACAATTTCTGTCGTACAGTATCCACATGCCTACCCCAATTGAGTCCAAAAGAATTCTTATAGACAAATGGTGTTTGGAGGAAATTGATGAGGGGATAATTAAGGCATTCGAAAAAGTGCCTAGAGAAGATTTTGTTCCAGAAGATGTGAAAGATCATGCTTATGCAGATAAGCCTCTGCAGATAGGGCATGGTCAAACAATTTCACAGCCATCTACGGTAATTAGAATGCTTACACTTTTATCTCCTTCTTCGGGGAATAGAGTTTTGGAGATAGGATCTGGATCTGGATATGTATGCGCCATACTTTCTGAGCTTGGCTGCGAAGTAGTTGGTGTAGAGATAGTTCC
The DNA here is from genome assembly GCA_018652265.1 of Candidatus Peribacteria bacterium. GTDB lineage: Bacteria > Patescibacteriota > Gracilibacteria > Peribacterales > Peribacteraceae > JABICL01. The sequence goes on along the minus strand of JABICL010000006.1, from coordinate 11,336 downwards.
AGAGCTTTCGGTTATTGCTGCCAAGGTAATAAGTAAGCTTGGACATGGTGATAAAATTTCTATGCATTCTGCGGATGCTAGTGGCGGATGGGAAGAGGGAGCTCCTTACGATCGAATATTAGTTTCTGCTGCCTTTTCTGAAACTCCTAGTCATCTTATAGATCAGTTAAATCCTGGTGGATCACTTGTGGCTCCAGTAGGAACTGTAGAACAAAGAATGCTTGTATTTAGAAAGGATTCTGACGGAAATATCTCAGAGGAAGATCATGGAGCATATGTATTTGTGCCTATAGTCGGGAAATTTGGGGACGAGAAAAATAGAGACCTTCCAGACTTGCCTTTTGTATAGAAATGTTGCAGAATATGTTCCTTTATGGAACTTAATGAAGATGCAATAAGGGCAGATCTTGATGGTATGAATTCTGAGGAGCTCATAAAGCTTCGTGATAGCTTGAAGACGAAAAGAAGATTGCATAATGATGCTAAGGGGAAGCGAGCAAGGAAAAAGCATTCGCCTTTAGACGAAGCAGAAGAATGGCAGTTACTAATTGCCGAAGAGCTTATTTCTGCAAAATTAGAAGAAGAAAGAGAAATACTTAGAGCAAAAGCAGAAGATGCATTGGCTGTAGAGCAGGCAACGTCTGAATCTGATAAAATTGCTGATCCAATTTTTACTGGAGAGTTGATGGAGCCAGATGAATTAGAGAGGATCTATAAAGAGGGTATTGATTTGATATTGTCCAAAGTAGAGGGTTCTCATACGGATAAGAGTGAAACGTTAGTAGAAATCAACACTGAGGAAACATTGTCTGTTATAAAAAGACAAATTGAACTAGTGCCATTGAGTTATAAAGCAGCACGTCTCAGCGAGCGTGGTGAACTTTCTATTGATATTGAAGAGCAGAGAACAAATATAGGTATCCTTGAGAGGGATAATTTTAGATCTGATACAAAGGTTTTATGCAAATATCGTCGATTGTCTGCTGCTACATTTATTGGAGTAAATCCATTGCAGACTACTCCGAGATGGGCTGGTATTGCTTTGCTTGGATCCTTTGCGCAATCACTTCAGCTGGTTGATAGTGGCGGCTTTGGTGATAATTCAAATGCGAGTTTAGCTCTTAAACACTCTGCCATCGTCCAAGCATTGGATGTGTGTACTGATGGTAGATTTTCTGATGTAGCTAATAAAATTTCTGATGAGTTTGAAACAGATGCAAGTGCTAATTTTGAGGATTGGATCTTAAAAACAACAAGGCGTATGCATGAAGAAATAGGAGATGAATTACCTATGAGTGTGCAAGAAGCATATTTACGTATGTGCACATATTTAGCAGGAGTATGTGGCAATGCTTCATATGAAATTTTTAAGCAAAAGTTTGGAAGTATTGTTGAAGATTTAAATGATGAGATATATAAAATTCCACAGGAGCAGATAATTGATATTTACAAATCAAAAAATGAATCAGCTTGTGTTGGCGATAACGCAGATCATAGTGAAGATGAATCTGTGGATGCTAGTCTAGAAGCTAGAGTTGAAGATCTTTCTATTAAATATTATGCAGATGCAATAAAGGAATTGTCGGCAATTGGTGCTTACGATGAAGATCCATTAGCAAATGGTGGTAGTCCAGAAGATCTTGCAGGAAGACGTCTGAATGCCAGAAGGCCACTGAAGAGGAGCGTTCAAGATGCCGTTAGATATATTGAAGGTATGGCATTTCAACTTTTTTGTGATTTTAATCAAGAACCTAAATACACTACGCAGGATATTCCAAATGATGATGCCTCAAGAAATGAATGGCATGAATTCTTGTTTGAGCAGGGTGAATATAAAAGAGAGCTGTTGGGAATTGTGGATGAAATGGTACAAAATATTGTTACAGAAATTCTTTCTTCTAGAAAACAATCACAGCTATCAGATATAGAAATTGCAGAAGTTGTTCTAGTTACTATGGGAGTTATTGAGAGATTGGCACATACGATTTTATCTGAGTTTCAAAATAAGGGTGCATTTCCTGGCCTTGATACAAATAGAGGTCCTGTTTACTTCTCGATATTTTATTCGGTATTACGAGAGGTAATTTATTCACTTGATTCAAGAATGGTGAGCATTGTTAAAGATCTTAGCTTAAAGATGGAAAGTGCTACATTATCTACTCAATGCGATATGCCTCTAGTTAGAAGTATGTTTATATTTGCTTCGAAAGAAGCTTTATCGTTATCAGGTGATTTACGTACTATTGGTGATGATATAGGTGTAGATACTACAAGTGTGTCAAAGAATATGTGTACAGGTTCTACATACAAAAAAATTCTTAGAAATCATCCAACTAATACTGTAGTTGGCCTTATTTGTAAGATGCCAGAAAAAGATAGTTTTCTATTTCATTCGGTTGATCCGCATTCATGCGAAGTAATGACTGGTAGAATTGCATCGCAAGATGAACAAGTTAGAGGTACATATGCAACGGATATAGTGTGTTCACATCAGACTCCACATAATTTTACTGTTAGAGGTAAAGGCTTAAGATTAGGAGATGTTGGTAATATTGAGACAGTGGCGCATACAGCATTTGCGGCTCCTTCTCATAGCTCTTCAATTGCAGAAAAGATGAAGCCTATAGAAGCAGGTGCTATATCTCTAAATCGTGATATGAAAAAGGCACTGTACTTACATTGTCCTGCAATTATGAGCTTGGATAATGTTCCTGAGCCGTTGTTTCTGGTAGAAAGAGAAGGTGGTAGGTGTGTAGTTTTTCCTAGGCAATACTTGCTTCTGATGCAGCTCACATTGGGTATTCAGGCATCCGATACCACTGAGATAGAAGAGCTAGTGAATGATTTAGGTATTCAAGATATTAGAGGAGAATGGGATATGATTGAGTTGCCTGATACTGATGAGCAAGAGAGAAGCTTGTTCGATATAGGATCTATAAGTGGCAGACTTCTGTCTGTGAGCTCTGAGAAAGATATGACGATTGATCAGGGGGGGAATGGTGCAGAAGAGGGTGAGTCTGAATTGCCTAGATTACAAATCATAACTGGAATTTTGCTCAAGCATGGAATACGTGCCAGATTTGATTATGATGAAGATGAACAGGGTGAAAATCAGGGTCAAAGTCCAAAATCTAAAGTATTGCCGTCGGAATCAGAGGGGCAGGGTTATACAGTTGTAACTTTGCCAGAAGATATGAATGCACAATTTTTGGTGAGTAATAGAAATGGTAGGGCTGCATATTTTCTAAAAGGTGCAAATAATCCAAAAAGCTACGTTGATATTAGTCCAAAAGAGCTTCGTACAAGATATGGTGCCCAATCTATTCCTTGGGCATCGGATCGTCAGTGGATGGATGCAGTGGAGAGCATAATAAACGAATGTGCTGGTGGTACCGATTTGCTACAAGCAGAAAAGGCGCTTAGAGATTTTCCAGATGATCAATCTTGCGCATTACTTCGGACCGACATGGAAAAAGTTTTAGGTAGAACCAATGCAAATATAAGTGACCCTCTTAAGCATAAGAAAATGGAGGCTTTGAGAGTTTCAAATGTTGTTAGCATGAAATCTGGTGAAATAGCGTGGAGTGTTGGAGTTTCTGGTTGTGGAGGAAGATTTCTGGATGGAGCTGCTAAATCTCTAGGACTCAGGGCTCCATCTGTAAGAGCTCAAGTACAAAGAATTTTAAAAGCAGAGAATCTAGACAATTCAACTGCTGATGATGTGCTTTTTGGATTGGCCAGAAGGTTGAACATAGAATTCGAATCAAATACTGATCTAATAGATAAGCTTTCAAATAGGTATAGCTTAAAAGATCCATCTATTAGCAGGTTAGTTCTAGAACTTTCTAAAGAAGTTGGCATATCAATTGATATGGAAATAAAGATTCCTAAACAAGTACAAGATAGGTTTAGGGCATTGGCTTTGCATACCATATTGCAGTACACATGTGATGATTACAGAGAAATTAGTAATCTTGATGAAACATCAAGAGTTGCTGGTATGTACAGAGAAGGAAAGAGAAGTAGGTAAATCAATCAGCTCCATCGCCTTTCAATACCACTCCTGCAGTTCTCCAGAGAATAAACATATCGAGCCATGGACTCCATTCTTCTATGTATTGAAGATCAAATCTTACTTCTTCTTCGAATGAAAGATTAGATCTGCCAGAAATTTGAGCAAGCCCAGTAATTCCTGGCTTTACTGCGAATACTCTGTGCTGAAAGTCAGTGTAGTTTTTTACTTCTTCTGGCAAATGAGGCCTTGGCCCTACTAATGACAGGTCGCCCTTAAGTACATTAAAGATCTGAGGAAGTTCATCTATGCTAAATCTTCGTAGTAATTTTCCAGTTCTAGTTATACGAGGATCATTTTTTATTTTGAATAATGGACCATCGTTTCTGTGACTTTGATTGTAGAGATCTTGTTTTATATCATCAGCATTTTTTACCATTGATCTAAATTTCCATACGCATATACAAGGCAAAGCTTTTAGCCCAGTTCTCTTCTGTCCCATTCGTTTGGATACATAAAATACTGGACCTCTTGAATCTATTTTTATTGCTATTCCTACTGCTAGAAATAATGGAATAAGTAAAATTATTAGAATTAGTGAAATGACAAAATCAAATAATCGCTTAAATACAGCTCCCCATCCATCTAATGGTGTAGGGCAAAATCTGAGTATTGGCACAGATCCAAATCTATATACAGAAAGAAGATGTGGCACATTTGTAAGTACTGGTGGCAAAAATGCATATCCTATATGTTTACTTCTACAGTAATCGATCAGCATATTTGTTTCCTGTGAAGTACTCGGATCTGTTTGGATTATAAGATCTATGTTTTCTATATCTGCATTTTCGAAATCAAATGATGGAATATGACCTATATGCATATATCTTGAGTCTTTCTTTAGGAATTTTTCTACTACATTAGGTAGAGATTGTGATCCTACTGAAATTATAGATCTAACCCCTATTCCTTTTTTTAGAAGTGTTCTTTGAAAAATTGTTAATAATATTCTCCCGGTAGTTACAAGGATAATTACAAAAAGCAGAGAATGAACAAGTATTGCTCTTGAATAGAATAGTTGTTTTTGTACTAGGAAATACCATCCCATTATTAGTGCTATCCAAACTATTGCAGATAAGAGTATGCGAGATGCTTCTCGGAATGCGCTTAGTGTTACTCGTATTAGATATAACTTAAGCATCGCAGATATAGTCAGAAATAGAATTACCGACTGTATTACGAAGTTTTTTATAAAATATGAGACAGCAGGAAGAGTGTCGGAAGGCTCAAGTATTTGTGCTCCAGGAATTAGATCTATATTTTTAGTTCTTAGATAGAATGCGATCAGAATTGCACAGAATACAGCGATGGCATCACTTGCTACCCTTAGAATCCCGAAAATCACTTCTGAGCGCTTCACTGCTCCGTATTGTATATCATGCTATGATATCAGTCCGCTCTTTTGATAGTCGCTTTGCTCCGCTTTGCGGAGTACAGAGGAACGTCCGAGCACCAATGAAACGCTTAGTGGGTAACGCCCATCTGCATGTCATATATTAGGTAAAGGCATGTAAGGACTAGTGTCACAGAGACGTAGTCTCGCTTTACAGTGAGAATGAAACGCCTCGGGAACCGAGGATCTTTGTTTCTTTATTTTTCTAAGAAACAAGATTGATAAACTCTAGGTGGTGCAAGGAGGATTTGGGAATCTAGAAATCTAGATTTGTTTCGATCTACTATATTCCCCTCCGCTTGACCTTTCTGGTAACAGTTAGGCTAGATCGATGGCTATCATACCCTTTACTGGGTATCACAGAACTCGGCGTACAAAAGAGTGAACATCAGGAAAAAGCAGGTTAATACCTGCTTTTCTTGTATTAAATAATATTAACCGAAAATTCTCATTAATGTATGCACTATTTCAACAAGTACAACCAAGATGGCTAACCTTTCTACGAGAGAGAACTCTCTACTAGTTCTTTCTTTCTTTTTGTTTGGTTGTAGATAAAAAGAAATAGTAATTCCGGTTACTATCCCAATTACTATTCCTGCTAAAAATCTAATTTCAACTACATTAGCTTCATATCCACTTGCAATGAATGCGAGAGCAGAAGATGAAAACAGTAATGCTGCTAAAATTAAGATAGCATTGGAAGATTTGGGACTTTTTGTTTTTTTGTGTTTCATGCTTATATTATAGCAAAATTGGCCTTATTTGTCTAAATGCCTGGTTATCTATAAACACATGTATCACATATAAAATATAACTAGATATCTCATAGATCCCGCAGAAGAAAATAGCTAATATGTGTTCTGACGCCACCTTAGCTCAGTTGGTCAGAGCAATCGCCTTGTAAGCGATAGGTCCGGGGTTCGAATCCCCGAGGTGGCTCCACAGTTGAATTCGAGATGAGCGCAAGCCCGTAGGGCGTAGCGCGAATCCGAAGATACTGTGTGCTCCGAAGTCCGCCGCAGCGGACGAAGGGGTACTATCTTTTAGAGCACTTATTTTCTACATCTGACAAAAAATATTTAATGAATCCGAAGATACTGTGTGCTCCGAAGTCCGCCGCAGCGGACGAAGGGGTACTATCTAGCAAACACCGATCTGTACTCTGGCTAATGGCAGGCCACAGTTGAATTATTGAAAATAAAATAAACTTGGTACAATGCATATATGAAATATAAAAGCCTTACTAGATATACTGCTTATATTGCGGCATTGAGCTTGTTTATGTATCCATTTAATGTATTTGCTTGTGGCGTAATGAGAGGCCCTAGTGTTATGTCGGTATTATTTGAACTGAAAATAAGTATCTTGCTAGGGATACTCATTGGATTAATTTTTTTGTTTCGTTTTAATCATTTTTGGAAAAATCTTTCCAAGAAGACAAAATTAATTTTAAGGAAAGTTTTTATTTTTATAGTATTTCCTGTTGTTTTTGTGTGGATCACATATTTTGTTTACCTGATTTCGTTTAAATCAATGGGATCTTACATTCCATTAATCGTACCAATGTCATCAGGCACAATGTTTCTGCGTGGTATTCCTACCTCTATTCCGGAAGGGTGTGGTGGCTATAAAGAAATACTCCTTCCAGGAGTTAGATTATTGATAGGAGTATTATTTGGATTAGCATTAGGTTTGATTTTTGCAAACTATCATTTTTGTAAAGACAAGATAATTAAGCGCAAATTGATCAAATTTAACATACTTATACTTGCAACAATTTTTGTTGGAGTGATATTTGTGTTGTATTTGGTGCTTATTTAAGCTGTAAGTAGGAATTTTTTGCAGATTAATAATTAACAATCCGTCCTTAGGAAGCTAAACTCTCTCTGCATTGATTAAACGAGCTCTCATTTCCGTTTCAGACAAAGAAGGCATAGTAGAATTTGCCGAGAAGCTCAGCAAAAAGGGGATAGAGATAGTTTCTACTGGAGGAACAGCTAAAATTATAAGTGATGCAGGGATTCCTGTTACCAATGTAGAAGATGTCACCAAGTTCCCAGAATGCTTTTCTGGAAGAGTGAAAACTATGCATCCACTTATAATGGGTGGAGTTTTGTTTAGGCGTGGGGACAAAGAGCACGAGAAGCAGGCGGAGGAACTAGGGATTGGAACTGTAGATTTAGTAGTTGTGAATCTTTATCCATTCGAAGAAGGCTGTGAGCAGGATAAGAATGAGAAAGATATAGTAGAGCTAATTGATATAGGAGGTCCAACACTACTTCGAAGTGCTGCGAAGAATTTTGATTCTGTAACTGTTGTTTGTGATTCGCGTGATTACGCTCGAGTAATAGAGCAAATAGAAAAAGATGGAGATACAAGTCTGGATCTTAGAAAAGAATTGGCGACAAAAGTTTTTCTGAGGACTGCAGCATATGACAGCGCAATTACAGAATGGATGTCGAATGGTGAGAATAAGGGATTGATGATGACGAATAAGCGTGAATTAAGGTATGGAGAAAATCCTCATCAGGAAGGTAGCTTCTATGAAATATATCGTTCTAATCCTGGATGGGAGGTTCTGCAGGAAGAAAAACAAATGAGCTACTTAAATATTCTAGATGCCGATGGAGCATGGAATCTAGTAAATGAATTCGAAGATCCTACTGCGGCTTGTATAAAGCATGCGAATCCTTCTGGAGTTGCTTCACATGAAGATATTGCAGAAGCATTTCAAAGATCATATGACACAGATCGCCTTTCTGCATTTGGAGTTATAATTTCATTGAATCGAGAATGTACAAAAGAAGTGGTAGAGAAAATAATTGAACAGAAGATTTTTGCAGAAATTTTGATTGCTCCAGGATATTCTGAGGAGGCGATAGAGCTATTGAAGAAGAAGCCGAAATTGAGGGTTATAGCGAACCGCGAACCGCGAACCGCGAACCGCACTTACAGATCTTGTCTTGATGGAATGCTTGTTCAGAACGAGGATGATAATATCGTTTCTGAATCTGATCTCACATGTGTAACTGATAAAAAGCCAACAGATGATCAGATAAGAGATTTATTATTTGCATGGAAAGTTGTGAAGCATGCCAAAAGCAATGCAATAGTTTTTACTAAGGATCAAATTTCTGTAGGCATAGGCTGTGGTCAAACTAGTCGCGTGGATTCCGCTATCATTGCAGCTAGGCGTGCAGGGGACAGGTCACAGAATGCTGTAATGGCATCTGATGCATTCTTTCCATTCCCAGATTGCGTGGAGGAGGCAGCAAAGCATGGTATATCAGCAATTATCCAGCCTGGAGGGTCTATAAGAGATGAGGAGGTCTTTGCTAAGGCAAATGAACTAGGGATAGTAATGGTCACTACGGGAGTTCGGGCTTTTCGACATTAAGAACTCCTCTCGCGTGCTTAAGGTGGTAAATTGCGACATTATGCTATGATTTCATCATGATCGATTTACAGGATTTACGTAACAGGCCAGATGTCTATAAGACAGTTTTGAAAAATAAGAACATAGATTTAGATGTTGATGAGTTTTTGAAGATTGACGAAGAAAGAAAACAGCTAATCCCAGTAGTTGAGGAAATGAGAAAAAAACAGAATGAGGTAAGCAAGGAAATGCCTAAGCTTAAAGGAAAAGAAAAAGAAAAGATTTTGAAAGAAATGAAAATCTTGAGTGACGATCTAAAGAAAAAACAAGAAGTGCTGAAAGAGGTAGAAGAAAAGTGGAATGATATGCAACTTAAGCTTCCATCTATTCCATTAGATACTGTCCCAGTAGGAAAAGATGATTCTGAGAATGTAGAGATCAAAAAAGAAGGTGAGCCAAAGACATTTGATTTTGATGTGGTAGATCATACAGATCTTGGTGAGAAGTTGGACATTATAGATATTCCACGTGGTGTGAAAATTGCAGGCGCTCGTAGTTATTTCCTTAAAGGGAATGGTGCAAGACTTGAGCATGCCTTGCTTAGATTTGCGATGGATCACTTAGCAGCGAAGGGTTGGACAGTATTTTCTCCGCCTGTGATGGTGGGATGGGATTGTCTTATGGGAACAGGATTTTTCCCTGGAGCGGAAGAACAGACATATGAAACAGATGATAATTATCTGATAGGAACATCAGAAGTGTCTGTATGCAGTTATCACAAAGGTGAAATCTTAGATTTGAAAGGTTTGCCTAAAAGATACTGTGGCATAAGTCCGTGTTTTCGAAGAGAAGCTGGTACTTATGGAAAAGATACAAAAGGTCTTTATCGTGTTCATCAGTTTATGAAAGTAGAACAAGTTGTTTTATGTGAAGCTAATCAAGAAGTTGCTTTAGAAATATTTGAAGAGATTCGCAATAATGCAGAAGAAGTTTTGCAAGCTCTTGATCTTCCTTACAGAGTAGTAAATGTATGTACTGGTGATATGGGGCAGGGGAAAGTGTTTATGCAAGATATAGAGACCTGGATGCCAAGTCGTGAGGCATACTGCGAGACACATAGTTGCAGTTATTTGGGAGATTTTCAGTCGCGTCGTCTAAATATTCGATACGAAGAAGATGGTAAAAAGAAATTTGTACATACTTTGAATAACACTTGCATAGCCACTCCTCGTATCCTTATTCCTATCCTAGAGACTTATCAGAATAAAGATGGAAGCGTGACTGTTCCTGAAGTTCTTAGGCCATATATGGGTGGACAGGCTATGCTTTAGGATCTCTTTCATCTTCTATCTCTCCAACTAGCTCTTCTAATACGTCTTCTAGAGTTACTATTCCTACAGTGAATTTTCCTTTTTCTTGAACAATTGCCATATGGGATCTTTCATTTCGGAAAAGAATCAAAAGATCATCTGCTGCAGTGTCGTCATCTACGAAAAGTGCAGGGCGAGCAAAATCAGAAAGTTTTTCTGAGTATTCATTTTTTGTACATGCAGCCAGAACTTCTGTTTCTAGAACAATTCCTCTTATATCATCAAGGCTTTCACCATATATAGGAAATCTACTATGAGTGTTGTCTATCATTTTTGTAGACGATTCTCCTGAGGTTTCAGATGCTTTAAATGCAACTATATCTTCACGTTTTGTCATTAAATTTTTTGCTTTTGCATCATTTAGATTAAAAGCCCTGTGAATTAGCTGTCCTTCGTCTTGCTCTATATATCCCTCTTTTCTGCCAAGCCTTACCATAGATCTTATTTGGTCTTCTGTTCCTACCTTTCTCTCTCCTTTTCCAAGGAGCAGCAACATTTTTTCTATAGGCCATATTATGGGATATAGAATTGCTGTAATTGTTAGTATCCATGGAGAAAATATTAAACTTGCGGTCCATGCATATTTAGTAGCTAAGGATTTAGGAATGATTTCTGCGAAAATTATTATTCCGAATGTAAGAGCTGTTGTGATGATACTAAGCATCGCATCTCCGTATAGATCCATGACCATGCGCCCAACCATTATGGATCCTACTATGTTTACGATATTGTTTAGTATTAGGATTGTTGTAACTGATCTGCTTAAATTTCTTGTAACAATTGCAACTGCTTTAGATCCATATTTTTTGTCCTGTGTCATACTTTCTACTTCTGCAGGGTTTATGCTGATAATTGCTGCCTCTGCTCCAGACGAAATTCCAGATAATATTATTACTACGATTATGAGAATAATTACTGCTGTCATGGTTTTAGCTTAGCATATGTAGCTTGCCATGAAGCATTTGCTAGATAGTACCCCTTCGTCCGCTGCGGCGGACTTCGGAGCACACAGTATCTTCGGCATAGCGGCCATTCTTCGCTTTTGGTGGCTTGTTTGATAATGGCCCTTCGATTCACTACGCTTCGCTCCGTTCACTCAGGGTCATTCGACTCGCAAATGTGGCC
>JABICL010000023.1 GCA_018652265.1 Candidatus Peribacteria bacterium | reverse complement strand
TAATGAATCAACCACTACAACATTGTTAGCAGTCTCCTGACCTGAATTATTTATATCAATTGTGTATGTAACTAAATCTCCCTTAGTAATCAATGAAGGCCCATTCTTTACAACATTCAATGAAGCAGGGGTTAGGGGACACAAAATATCACTTGTCAGTGTGCTGCTATTGTTTGAATTTATATTTAGAGTACTTGAACTTATATTTGCAGTATTTGTAACTGTTTGACCTGGACCACAAGAGGCAAGTCCAGAAGTGCCCACCATAATACTTTTTATAGCTAACTGCTGATTAGTTATATCTCCAAAGTCACAAGTAACAGTTCCATTGCTTTCACTACAACCAAGAGATGATGCAACGTAATTAATTCCTGCAGGAAGAACATCTGTAACTATTACATTCTCTGCAGTATCTGGACCATTATTTTTTACAGTTAACACATATGAAGTGTTTTCACCCTGAGTTACTGAATCTGGATCTCCAGATTTACCTTTTGTAATTTCCAGATCTGCTTGTGGAAGTGCAGGACACTGATTAAGCCCTAGGCATGTTACGTAAACACTTTGTGTGCTGTAGTTTCCAACGTCCAAAACATCTAGTCCAAATCTCCAACCTTCTATATCTGCATTACCAGTCTTACCATCATATTCGATGTACTGATTGTATCCACATATAGGATCAGAAGAATTATCACATCGTGGACCATGTCCACCTCCACCTATAGCGATGTCACCACGTTCACAGAAAACCTGAGTATTGTCTTGTCCGAGCGATCTGGTATCTAAACTTGTTTCTTCTTTTTTATACAGATTGAAATAGTTATCAAACTCTGAAGTTTTGTGCATACATACTGCAGTTGTTTGAATTGTATCTGGAATATTATTTCCGTTTTGTATGTCATATTCCACTTTCCACCCTTCTTGAGAACCTACTTGTACAGGACCATTGAATTCCAAAGTTTGTGGCAATTTATTTAAACATGCAGGATCTGTAACTGTATTACACCTAGGAGCTGCTCCACGCCCTGTTATTACAGTGTCTCCAGGATTGCAGAGTGCTGTTGTTTTATTTTGATCAAATGAAAGTTCATCACCGGTTGAATTTGCTTGAACTGTATATATATCAAAAAATTGTGAGTAGCTTGTATCGGCAAGGCATACTGCTTCTGTTCGCACTCCTTCATGTGCGCCATTTTTATGAGAGTCAAATACATATCTCCATCCTTCTTTTCCAGATCCAGAAACTATAGGTTCATTCTTTTCGTGTGTGGAATATCTTCCACATACAGGATCTGAGTGTCTATCGTCACATTTTGGACTAGAGCCTCCGCCTGCAAGAACTATATCTGTTGTAGAGTCACAATATGCAGTGTCTTTCCTTTGATCTAATGCATAAAGATAAGCACTCTCACTCACACTGCTATATATAGAATCGATTACATTTTCTGCATCCTGACACAGTGGACTTACAGCTGCCTCTACCTTATTTGGTATTGCAAAATGTGAATCAAGTGACAGACCGAAAGTAACTTGTTGAAATAAAATTAATGTGAAAGATATTTTTGCTATGAGACGTTTTGGATTGTTCATGGAGCAGATATGGGATAAAACACGAAAAAGGGGACTATTCTACCTCTTTCTGTCAAATATTTCTAACAACACGTCTAAATTCTCATTTTCAGATTTTGCCTAGCTTCAAATGCTCATAAAGAGCTAGTATGTACTGCAAATTCTTATATGGGACAAATTTGCATTTAAAAACAATTAATTCGTATGAACAGTTTTGAGAATAATAGCGGCGTAGCGGAATCGACGGTCAATTTTGGTGATATAAGGCAAATGAGTGAATATCTTATTAAACGCGAAGTAGTATGAAAGGTGCTTTTATAGTCTTCGAAGGGCCAGATGGAAGTGGAACATCTACTCAGGTGAGGATGTTCTGTGAAAAGTTGCAAGAAGAAGGAAAAGATGTTGTAAATACATATGAGCCCACCGATGGGAAATATGGGAAGCAAATTCGAGGCGAGCTTGGAAATGGGATAACACTTTCTCCTATGGAACTTCAACAGCTTTATTGTGAAGATAGATCAGAACATGTAGGCAATATAATTTTTCCAGCTCTAAAAGAAGGCAAGACTGTTGTGACAGATAGATACTCACTTTCTACTATTATCTATGGAGAGGCATCTGGAGTTTCTAAGGCTCTTCTTGAGAGTTGGAACGAAGGATTTCCTGTACCTGATTGTATTGTCGTAACACTTCCGCCTTTTGATGTTTGTCTTGAGCGAGTCGGCAGAAGAGATGAAAAAGATGCATTCGAAAAAGAAGAATTTATGAGAAAGGTTTATGCAGGTTATGAAAAATATGTAAAAGAGAATCCAGATGTTTGTGTCATAGATACTTCTGGAGATAAGGAAGATAGTCGCAAAAATGTGTATGATATGGTCACATCATGTCTGCAAAAATACTCGACGGAAAAATAGCGGCAGAAGCACTACTTGATTCTATCAAGGAAGATGTGCAGAAATTAGATCCAAAGCTTGTAGTTGTTCAAGTAGGGGACAATCCTGCAAGCGATGCTTATGTGAGGCAGAAATTTAAAAGCTGTGAGAGAGTTGGCATGAGGAGTGAACATATTCATCTTCCTGTTGAAACAACTTTGGATGAGCTTATGGGAACTATAGAAAGATTGAACTCAGATGATGATGTTTCTGGATTTATAGTTCAGATGCCACTTCCTGATGCATTGCAGGCTCATGCTCCACAAGTTATTCGTGCAATAGATCCGAAGAAAGATGCGGATGGTTTTACTGCTTATAATCTCGGAAAAGTATTTCTATCTACAGAGTTTGAACATCTGCCACCTGCTACTCCTTCTGGAGTTGTGCATATGCTTGAGCACTACGAAATTTCTGCAGAAGGAAAGCATGTAGTGATTCTGGGTAGAAGCAACATAGTTGGTAAACCTCTTGCAGTTATGCTTATAAACAGGGGGGCAACTGTTACTGTGTGTAATAGTAAAACTAAGAATCTAAAAGAATTATCAGCAGGCGCAGATATTCTAATATCTGCTATTGGTAAGCCTAAATTTGTAACTGAAGATATGGTAAAAGAAGGCGCTGTTGTGATTGATGTAGGAATAAGTAGGACAGATGATGGTCTTACCGGGGACGTTGATTTTGATCTTGTGAGTAAGAAGGCTTCTGCAATTTCTCCGGTTCCTGGCGGAGTAGGTCCAAATACTGTCGCAAGCCTAGTTCGGAATTGTTTGATTGCGAAGAAGAGGCAATCTGAGAATTAGTATCGTTTAATTCAGAATTGTCTGAAGGTGAGATGGAAGGTGGTTGTGCGTTAGATGTGTTATCACAAGATGACATAGATGGTGCAATTAGAGCAGGTGCGATTATGACTCTAAATATAAACCTTATAAGTTTCGTTTTTCTAGCTATTCTTGCTTCATTTCTTTGTCTCTGAATTTTTTCTTCTGCAACAGATCTAACATCATTTAACCAGTTGTCAGCAAATCCATCTATTTCTTCTTTAGTTGTAGGCATTGGCGCGCATCCTACTCCTGGTACAGATATCTTTACAAGATTATTTGTCCATTTTTACGCTATATAGTTCAGATTCTTCGTGAGCTGGTAATGGTAAATCAGCTTGATTTATATCTGGTTCATCTGAGGGTGTAGAGACGCTAGTATCTGCAACTGGCTTATCTAGACTATCTATTGCCGAATTTGTTATAGCTAAAATACGCCATGCAATGAATGTCGACAAAGTGCCTATCACCGTTATTTTTACTAATCTCTCATATTTTTTAAATCGTCTGTTACCAAGATCTCCTTCTGGAATCATAGGTTCGAGCATATCGAAAACTATCCTACTCCTTGCCCAGATATCTTTACAAGTTTATCTCTGGAAGTCTTTCCAGAGACTATCTCCACATCATTTTTCGATACAGAAAACTCACGTGCCAAAAACTTAATAAGCTCAATATTTGCTTTGCCTCTGTCTGCAGGAGCTGCGATATTTATCTTCAGTGTTCCGTCTTCTAGTTTTTCTCTTATCTCTGTTTTACTGCATCCCGGGTTTACTTTCACTGTTATGAGCAATGATCTCTGATTCATGATCTGATTCTATAGTTTCTGATACAGAATTTCTAACATCTCTCGTTTGATTACTAACATTTTCTATATTTGTAAGGTGTGATACACCATTTTTTGTAGTGTCATTGTCTGCTATTTCTAATTTTTGAGCCCAAGAAAAGTATTTACGATGAAATTTATCTGGGGATTCGCCCTTATTTATCATGACAAAACAGTTTGCAAAAAATGCTGCTATACAAGCGGGCACAAGAATATAATTGTACTTGTCTGCACGCCTGAGAACACTTTCTAGCTTCTCAATCATTTCGCATATCAAATACCTATCTGAATCTAATGTCAAATAAGATTTGCACACAGGTATAATTTAGTTGCATTTTTCTCAAAAACCCCTAAAATTTATCCGTGGTTGGTACTTTTCCACCTAATTTTGGCTCCATTTTAAACTTTTTGGGGCGTTTTCTGCGTTTTTAATAAATTTCCAATCTTTTAGTAAGACGTGTGCGGAATAATTGCAGTTTCTGGCCATCAGGATGCTATACAGGACCTATATGAGGGCCTGATAGTCCTTCAGCACAGAGGTCAGGATGCAGCAGGAATAGTCACATATAACAGCCAATTTCATCTGAAAAAGAGTAATGGGATGGTGAGAGATGTTTTTCATTCAAAGTCTCTTGCTCGTCTTAGAGGGCCTGTTGGAATAGGACATGTTAGATATCCAACTGCAGGATGTAGTAGTGAGTTTGAAGCTCAGCCATTTTTTGTGAACACTCCTTTTGGTATTGCACTTGCTCATAATGGAAACCTTACAAACGTAGATGAGATACAAAAAGAATTAAAAGATAAATATTTTAGACACTTAAATACAACATCAGATTCAGAGGCACTTCTAAATGTGTTTTCTGTAGCATTAAAAAATCAGAGACCAAAACACTTGTCTCCTGATCATGTGTTCAAGGCTACGGCTACAGTATTTAGAAAATGTAGAGGAGCTTATTCTGCAGTTGTCCTCATAGGAGGACATGGAGTTGTTGGATTTCGTGATCCACATGGAATTAGGCCGCTTCAACTTGGTAAGCGAGTCCACGAAGGCAAAGAGGAATATATTATTGTTTCTGAAAGCACAGTTATACGAGCTCTTGATTATGAATTTGTAAGAGACATAAATCCTGGAGAAGTTATATACATAGATAAAAATAATAAATTACATAGCAGACAAGTTAGAAAACCTCAGCACACACCATGTCTTTTTGAGTGGGTATATCTAGCTGCACCAGATTCGACTATAGATGGTGTGAATGTGTATAAAGCTAGAGTAAGAATGGGCGAATACTTGGGGAAGAGAATAAAGAAATCAGGAATAGAGATAGATTCTGTTATTCCTATCCCAGATACAGGAAGGCCTGTGGCTCAAGGTGTGGCAGATAAACTTAGGGTTAGGTACAGAGAGGGCTTTGTGAAGAATCGCTACATAGGTAGAACATTCATAATGCCGGGACAGAGAATGAGGAAGAGAAATATACAATTTAAGCTTCATCCTATAGATCTGGAATTTAAAAATAAGAATGTTCTCTTGGTAGATGATTCAATAGTTCGTGGAAATACCAGTCAAAAGATTGTAGAAATAGCGAGAAAGGCAGGAGCCAAGAAGGTTTATTTCGCAACCGCAGCTCCTCCGATAATAAGCCAAGATCCTTATGGTATAGATATGCCTACTACAGAAGAATTAATAGCTTCAAATCATACTAATAAAGAAATTTGTGATTTTATAGGTGCAGATGATTTATTCTACGGAAACATTGAGGATCTACGTAAGGCAGTTCGTGTTGGAAATAAGAATATTCACAAATTCAGCGAAGGATGTTTTACTGGTAAGTATCCAACTCCAGAGGTTACTAGAGAGTATTTAGACAATCTAAGTGTAAATCGTGATGCAATTCGAGATGCTCATGGTAGAGATTCATCGGACGATGATGGAGATGGACCTGATCAATACAAGAATTTGAGTTTAATTTAGTTGTTTTGTTTGTCATTAGAATCACATAGAACTCTGTTTATAGCCTCTCTTAGTTCAGTATTGTCTCTAAATCCTAGTATCCCTTCCGTTCTTTCTCCGTTCTTGAAAATAGTTATATAAGGCACTCCTGTATATGGTCCAACTGCTCTTTTAAAGCTTCTGGATTCCTCGGAGCCGTGAGGAATTGTGTCTCCATCAATACACACAAATTCAACTTTACCACTAAATTCATCCATTAATTCAATGACCATGCGATCATATCTTCTACAGGGCGGACATCCATATTCTCCAATTTTTACTACAACAGTTTCATGTGATTGTATTATTCCTTCAAATTGATTTACTGAAATTTCTCTTTGGGCGTTGGTAGTCATAACTAAGTTTTGAGATATGCAAACAAGGAATGCAAAGTACCATTGCTGTGATATTTATTTCAAGCATATAAACGATTTATTCATGAATTCTCTACGCAATAAGTGAATTACTTATGTTACAATTTTCGTATATGAAAATTCTCCTAATAACTGTTTCTGCTCGTGGACATGCTATAGCTGAGGCTATAAAGAAATCGCGTCATAATCCCGAGATTATCCATGTTTGTAATTCTAGAAATCCAGGAATAAAGAAGATTGCAGACGAACAGATAGTAGTAGATTCACTTATGGATTTTGATCCTATTTTGGAAATTGCGAAGAGAACGAAGCCTGATTTTGCAATTGTTGCTCCGGATGATCCAATTGGTGCAGGGTTGGTAGATGCGCTAGAAGAAATAGGTGTGAAAAGCATGGCACCCAAAAAATCACTTGCGAGAATAGAATCCAGTAAAAGTTTTACGAGAGATTTAGTTGAGAAATACGGAATAGATGGAAATCCAAAATTTAAAGTTTTTGATAAAAGTAGTTCAGAAGAAGAAATAAGAAGATATATAGAAGATGATTTAGATGGAGAGTATGTAGTTAAGTTTGATGGCCTCGCTGGAGGAAAAGGTGTAAAAGTAAGTGGAGAACATCTTATGAGTGCAGAAGAAGGTGTATTTTTTGCACTGAAGTGTTTAGCTGGTGCAAATCAGGTAGTTGTAGAAGAAAAATTTGTAGGTTCTGAATTTAGTCTTATGTCTTTTGTATCCGGAGAGCAGGTAGTTTCTATGCCTGCTGTTCAGGATCACAAACGTGCATACGAAGGTGATACTGGTCCAAATACTGGTGGTATGGGAACTTATTCAAGTGCAGACCATTCTTTGCCGTTCTTGAAACAAGAAGAGATAGATAAAGCGCATAGTATAAATGTACAAACAGCAAAAGCATTGCAAGAAGAATGTGGAGAGCCATTCAAAGGTATTTTGTATGGAGGATTTATAGTTACTAAGAGTGGCGTGAAGCTTATAGAATATAATGCCCGTTTTGGTGATCCTGAATGCTTGAATGTATTACCTCTACTTGAGACTGATTTTGTAGACATATGTCAGGCAATAATAAATGGAGATTTAAATGAGGACATGGTGAAGTTTAGTAGTAAGGCTACTGTTTGTTTGTATATAACGCCGGAATGCTATCCAAATAGTAAAGATCTAAAAGGTAAGACAGTTGAATTCCCAGATATAGAAGACAATGCGAGGATCTTCTATGGTGATCTTTCAGAAGATGATGATGGAGCTCTAAGGCTTGGCGGATCTAGAACTGCTGGAATAGTTGGAATAGGGGATACTACTTCTGAAGCTCAGAAGATTGCTCTAGATTTGTGTGAACAGGCAAAAGGACCTGTGAGATTTAGAAAAGATATTGGGACAGAAAGCTTGATCGCTAAGAGGATTGAGCTAATGAAAGAATTGAGAAGCAATTAGTTCTCATCTATTGAAGTGATATATCCATATACCGGTGTATGGGTATGAATGAAATTTTAATAAAAAAATTCCCGTATACTAGTATACGGGAATAGTTGTATTTATTTTGTTATCGAGTCTGATTAAAGGCATGCTTCAATCTTTATTTTTCTGAGCTCTTTAATTTTCTTTGCTGCAAGTTCAGAGTCTCCATTTTTTATAGCTCTACTTATGCCACGCTCAGATGCTCTGATTGTGCGTACAGTTCCTTCATCTACCACACATCCTCCTGCCATATGATATAGAGGGCCTTGTAGGGATTCTGAATTTCCGCCATTTTTGAAGTATTCAGCAGACTGCATGCTTTGCATTACAACGATTATTGCGACAACTACTGCAATTACAAATGGAACAATCTCCCAATCAAACTGATTAGATGATTTTCTAGTGACACGCTTTTTGGTAGTAGACTTTCTGGTCTTTTTTGCACAGGTCTTGCGACAAACCTTTTTAGATTTTGTTGCAGTGCTTTTGCGAGTAGTTTTTGTTTTCTTTTTCGCCATAGTGTTTGTTTGGAAAATTTTGATTTATCAGGAAATTATAACTGATTTTACGAAAAAAATCCACCGTATATACTGTGAGCAATGAATAAGAGAGATCTTACCAACATAATAATTCCATTTGTCTACTTTATAGCCGGATCAACAGCTCTTGCTGGAGTGGCAACTACTTTTTATTACAAAGAGGATTTAGGGCTTACTGTTCCCCAAGTTGGGATACTCGGATCAATCTCTTTGATCCCATGGAGCATAAAACCAATATATGGAATTATTTCTGATAGGGTGCCTGTATATGGCTTTAGGAGGCGGCCATACCTATTTCTTTCGGGGATTTTGGGTGCTATTGGATATTATTCTTTAGCCACTTGGGTACAGAGCTTCTATGGGGCTTTTATAGCAGTATTTATATCTGCAATGGGATTCGCTCTAGCTGATGTGATTGTGGATGGAATTGTGGCTGAGAGAAGCAAGACTCAGAAGATTGCAGGAAGACTTCAGAGTATATGTAGGGCATCTCTACTTAGTGGAGCACTCGCTGTGTCGTATTTATCTGGAGTATTAGTGGAGAAAATAGGTGCGCGTAATGTTTTCTATATTGTTGGAACTCTTCCTCTGCTTACATGCATATTTAGTGTATTTATAAGCGAAAAACTGGAGGAGTTACAGAAGTTCTCAATACTAGAAACCTGGAGGAAATTTAAAAATGCAGTGACTCCTGCACTGATTTGGTCTGTGTTTTTTCTATTTGTATGGAGGGCAACTCCTTCTAGTGGAGGGGCATTCAACTATTTCCTGATAGATGAGCTTAAGTTCAGTCCTGAGTTCTTCGGGAGATTAGCTCTTATAAGCTATGCATCGGGGATAGTTGGAGTGCTTATTTTTAGGAAATATCTGATCTCTATACCTCTAAGAACCCTGTTTTTCTGGATAATAATAGCCAGCGTAGTCCTTTCTATGCCTTCTATAGGTCTTATATACGGATGGTATGAATACATAGGTGTAAGCGCTAGATGGTTTGCTATGGCAGATACATTAGTGTCTGGCCCTCTCACAGAGATAGGATTCCTGCCTCTGCTTGTTCTTGCTGCCAGAATATGTCCAAAAGGTATAGAAGCGACTATGTTTGCTGTATTTGCGAGCATTATGAATATAGGTCTTGCAGTATCTGATCTCGGTGGAGCCTGGTTATCTGCGATATTTGATGTAAGACAAGCAACAGAAGTGTTATCTGCAAATTATGATAATTTGGACAAAGTATTGTGGATAGCGATACTTTCAAGCTTCCTACCTATGATATTTTTACGAAAACTTCCAGACACCAGAGTTTCAGAAGAGGTGATAGTTGCTTCGGGGAGTAGGCAACTTGCGACTTCACTGGAGCCAGAGAAACGAGAGATTGTGTAAGGCTTACCCGTATATAGGTGCACTGATTATTACTGTCCACATTACTGCTACTATCATTGCAGCGTGTACTATGGCCAGTGACCAGGAAGCCTGTGTTTTTGATGTTCGTGATATATTCACGTTATCTATTCTACGAAATTCAGACATGCCGGAGCATTGTAGAGATAGGTGATATGTTGTAAAGCTAGCATAGTAAGTTTGACGCTGATATTGGAGTGGTGATTTATGGCTTAAATAAGCCATAAATAGGGTATAGAGTGTTTTACATATGAACAAATTTTGTACTCAGAAAAGTCAATTTTTAGATTCTTCATTCATAGACATAATATAGATCGATTGTCTGATGCTATTTATCGGAGTGGAATTGCAGCATTTTGAGATTAGCCTATTTTTGATTGTCTAAAGATAGATTTTGAAGAGTGCAGACATTCTTATATGACTATGCTGCAGCATATCTAATATCGTTGTATCATTATATGTAGCAATGTTTCGTGTATTTGCAGTATTTCTTCTGGCATTCCAATTCATTCCAATAGCCTGTGCCGCTGAGCAAAAGCTAGCTTCACAGGAAGCGAGAGAATTTTTTGGTATAGAGCCAGAGATGCAGCAGAAAAAGGTGCCACTAAAGTTCAAGGCAGAGAGTATTGATATAAATTATTCATCCGATGTACCACTAAAGTTCTCTGTAGCATATCCAGAAGATATAGGAGAAATAATCAGAATAAATCCATTAGATGTGATTTCTATATATGCAGAACCCGGAGAAAATAGAGATCTAACTATAGATTTGACTATGTCTCCTGCATGGAGCCCCAGTAGAGAAGAATATAATTTGTATATAGCAGGGGAAGAAGGTGGAGTTGTTTCTTTACAGGAGATAGCTCCTAGATCGCCTAGTTTTACAAAAACAATTTCCGCATCTATTTCTCATATTTTTGTAGACGAGCCTAAGCTGCTTTCTTCTGTAAATTTTTTCTATGGATATAAAGTTCTTGGTGTAAGTTTTGTGAAAGTCTTTGGGATTATTGCTTTTATATTTCTAATATCGAAAATTGCTTATTGCATCATTTTCAAGAAAATAAAACAGATATCGAGATCTATTGTAGTTATAGCTCTGATGTTTTTATTTTTATATGATGCCAGATTTTCGCTAGATCTCGTAAAGACAACGTTTACAGATCTATCTGAGTGGGTTTCTTCGCATGAATATAGGCAACTTGGGCCTCTGTACAAAGCGGCAGATTATTTGAGGATGGATGCTGATTTAGTAGAAAAAGATATGAAAGTTGCAATGTGTTTTGATTCAGGCGACATAGTTCATAAATATCTACGTTATGATTTATATCCAATTTCAGTTACGCATGATATTGATAATTGGAATAAGGCTACACATGTTGTTTCTATGGCTACAAATAAACTTTCAGAAGAAGATGGCATGATCTCCTGTGGAGATACAGAAAAAAGACATGCAGTCGTTTTAAAAACTTTCAATAAAGATGTTTCTATTTATAGATTTATAGAATAATGATTTCCTTTTTACTTTTTATATTTTCGGCATTCTTGCTAACCTTCGAGGGAAGATTGGTAGTGCTTATACTTGCTGGTAAATCTTTTAGAAGATGTGAACAGTATTTTCTAGGATTTGCTATAGGTGCATTTATAAATGCTCTTATCTTCTTCTTGCTCACAGTATCTAATATTCCAATTAATTTTCCATTTGTTTATCTTTTGCACGTTGTAGTAATTTCTATACTTTTATATGTAACTTATAAAAATAAACTATGGTTTCATTTTAAATCACATAGTCCAATTAAAATATTTGAGAGTGGGGGAATAAGAAGTGCCAAAAATATACTTATGATTTTTATAGCCTTGTCCATGGCATGTAAGCTGTTTTTTTCGCTTGGACATGCGCTTTTTGTGCCATCGTATTATTATGACACACTAAGCCAGTGGAATATGAGATCAAGAATAAGTTATGAAGACCAAAAGATTGCGTTTGATCTAAATGAAGATAGGGGACATTCGAAACCGCAATATCCTATCCTTATTCATTCGCTTCAAATATATTTCAATCAGCCACAGGCTGACTGGAATGATTCCAGAGCAAATGCATCTACTCTTATTTTATCTATATTTGCATTTTCTGCATTTGTTCTAATCCTTGCAAGGATAACAAATCCTTTGTTTAGCTTGGTAACACTTGGGCTCTTTATGATGATTCCACTCGTGTCATTGCATCTTGCGCAGGGATATGGGGATATACATGTTATTGAATATTTAATGCTTGGAATTTTATGTGCGATTATCTATATAAATTCTAATAGGGATTATAAATCTCTAATTATATCCGCAATTCTTATCTCTGCAGCATCGTGGGTAAAAATGGAAGGCTTAATATTTGGAGTAATTCCATTCATATTTGTATATGCGTTATATTTTTTCTGTAAATGCAAATCGAAAGAAATAAAATCCATGATATCTGTGCCAATAGTTGCTTTTGTTTTATCTATTTTGTGGCCATTGCTCCTGATTACAAAAGGATTACCGCTTAGTCCTCATCCAGGTGATTTTTCAATAAAATGGCATACAGAAGCGATAAATCTGATGTCAGATGCTATGTTCTCGTATGGATCTTTTGGAATATTTTGGTTTCTTGTTCCTGTATTTATTGCTTTTCAAATATATAAACTGATCAAATCCAAGAGTAAGTGTATGAGGAGTACGTTTGTACTAATATTTGGACTTATAACTTTTGTTGAAAGTATTTTTATATATCTACTTACTCCAAATGTGCAATTTTTGCTAAATGGACAAACATTTCATAGGACAATGCTTATTCCATTGTTTATATTTATATTAAGTATAGTTCTTTATTTATTTAAGATATTGAAGACAGAAAATAATTAAAATCCAAGTAGCGAACATGCAGGTGGTATTTTGCGTAAGAAATCATTCTTGGGTACCAATATATATGATCAATCCCATGTTGATTTCGTCGCATATACCGCCTTAAGCATGTGAGCGGCATTCTTAAGTATTGCAAACTACAAAACATAAATCAAAATTAAGCAACTTTTCATAGAGAGCAAATTGCCTTACGATTCATATCCTATGAAAACAAAGATATTCGCATTAGTTATTGCTATTTTTATACTTTCTTCTTGTTCTGGAGAGGCCGAGTATACCCCCCCTGAGCTAGAGATTTCTCGTATTGAATTTACTTCTGAGCAGATAGAGTCAGCAGAGGATATTCCTGAGTTTAGAACTCTTTTCGAGACAGGCTCTTCTGTTGTTTATAGTTATATCTGGTTACAGAATGCAGAAACTCTTACTGGAGCATATAAAGTGCAGATGTCATGGTTTTACCCAAATGATCTAAGGCCGCCAGTTGCAAGGCATACGATAGAGATGGAGCCTAATCAGAATATTGCACAGTTCTCTTTGCACAATGAAGAGGGATTGAATGTAGGGCCATACAAAGTGATAATTCGTGCTGGTCTTGCAGATGGTCCTCTAAGTGCTTCTGGATCAGCTAGGCTATTTGTAGGAATGGATATGGATTCTGCAGACAAATACTTGGAAGAAGAAGCTGAGTTTATAAAGAAGCGAGAGGAAGAGAAGGAAAAGAAAAGGATAGAAAGAGAGGCAGAAGAAGCAAGAAAAGCAGCTTTGTCTGGAAGTACTATGACAGGAGAAGATCTTATGGATATGGAGATGATGCCGCCTATGATGGAAGAAGGCATGGGATTAGAGCAGCCTCCTGTAGAAGAAGACATGGAATTGCCTCCGGATTTGGTTGGAGAAGAAGAGGTTGAATAGCAGCCAAAATCACTTTACATACATAAGATATTCTATAGCATAGGCACCCTTACCTATTATGCTAAAACCAAAATTTCTCCCTTTGCCGAACTCGAAACCAAAAGTAAACCTCCTTATGACAAGTGAGGTAGTTCGAAATCCAGACATTTGTGCTGCTGCAGTATCTTATATTCAACATCATGCACAGGTAGAGATGGGCATTGTTTTACTTCACGAGAAAGTAAAAGCTCTTGCTGATGAGATGACAGGTATCCTGCAAGAACATATAGATCGTGTTTTTGTAGATAATACAGACGCAACCTATCATGGGATAGGAAAACTCTTCTTTCCATTAGATGATATGAGAAAAGCTGTAATGTTAAGTCAGAGACATATTGCAATTAACTGTCATACTGAACGTAGAACATGGCCAGCTAATACGCACGAGTTTGCTCAGGCATGTGGTATAGATGAGCCTATTGAAAATAGTGAATTTGAAGACAGGTATTCTAGTGTAGAAATGGTATCTGGATTCTCGCCAGAAGAAAGGCATCAGAAAGCATGCACAGTACCAGTGCTTAGAGATTTAATTACTAAAGCAAACTGGGCGTGTCGAGTAAGCCTAGAAGAACTATCCAATCCCGAAGAAACTGGAAGACTTTTTGGTTATGCTGATGAACAGTTAGTACCTACTAATGAGGAATGTCCTGCTAGCGACTAGTTTTGATTACTAGTCTTCTAATCCCAAACAATATCCCAGTAGCAGCAATCACTATCAAGCTGATTGCGCCTGGCCCTGTTCCAGGTGTTACAGGTGGAGCGACATGATGTGCGTTGTCGGTAAGCTGTGAATTAATATCTGCATGATTTGGATATGTATCTGGATATATAACTGGATCAGTAACTTGATTTGGAATATCGACGTATACAGGTGGAGGAGTTGTGAGTAGTGATCCTATGTATGCGCTAGTTGGATTAGAAGTATTGTCGTATGTGATAGTTGGAGCAGTGCCATGTGTAGGAGGAATAGTAGTTGTGCCTGTATCCGGAGTTGTGGCAACAGCATCTACGGTCTGGCAGAGATTGGAACATGTGTCGTTATTTCTTCTATTTCCATCATCACATTCCTCTCCTTGTCTGTGATCTATGACCAGATCACCACAATGAGCTCGTTTACAGTTTGTTCTACAAGCTCCATTTGCATCGTCACTATTTAGATCGCCATCATCACATTCTTCTCTAGGATCATCTACGCTTCCATTGCCACAAGTGCCAGCATTTATAACAGTTCCATCATCATTTTCTTCTAGACACCATCTATTACAACCATCTCCTCTTATTTGATTTCCATCATCACATTCTTCTCCTATTTCCTCTATTCCATTTCCACATTCTATGTCTGAAATGTGACTGACTTCATCTTTGCAGTTCCTGCTACATCCATCTCCTGACCTTAAGTTGCCATCATCACATTCTTCTCCTGGATCAGTTCTTCCATTTCCACAGTAATTTTCTACCAGACAACTAGAAGAGCATCCATCTCCACTATTTATATTATGATCATCACATTCTTCGTAGTTTTCTTTTGTTCCGTTTCCACACAATGTAGATCCTGTAAGAGTAGATCCTGTAAGAGTAGTTCCAGAGCCTGCTTCTGTTATACAAATAAAGCTACATCCATCTCCGCTTATATTATTCCCATCGTCACATTGTTCAACATTTGCAAATACTATTCCATCTCCACATGATGCTATTGAGCATAAATTAGTACATGAGTCATTTGTATTTTGATTCCCATCATCACAATTTTCATCTAATCCAAATGCATTTGGAGATTGTATGATCCCATCTCCACAGTGTGTTTTTCTACATGATGTATTGCAGTAATTTGATCCGTTTGTGTCACCATCGTCACACTCTTCATGAATTCCTTCTGAGTTTGGAGATTGTGTAATATTGTCTCCACATACTGAATTCATACATTCGTTTGTGCATGCATCTGTTCCTATGTTATTTCCATCTTCGCATTCTTCAGTTTCGCCAATACCATTTGTACTTTGAATTATTCCATCTCCACAGAGTGTGAATATGCATTCATTGTTACATGCATCTGTTTCATCTGTATTTCCATCATCACATTGTTCTCCTGCTTCTGGTATTCCATTTCCACAGTTTGTTGGTTCTAGTTCACAGATTTCAGAGCATCCATCTCCACTTATGTTATTTCCATCATCACATTGTTCTCCTTGTTCTTGTGCATTATTTCCACATACCGCTTCCAATGTACAAGTATCCGAACATCCATCTCCATCAGTCAGATTTCCATCATCACATTGTTCATCTCCTTCTAAGATTTCATTTCCACAGATTGGCGGTTCTATCTCGCAAATATCCGAACATCCATCTCCACTTGTATTATTACCATCGTCACATTCTTCATTTTCTCCGTCTCCATTTGTAGATTGAATTATTCCATCTCCACAACTTGTAAGTTCGCAGTCATTGTTACATTGATCACTTAAATTGAGGTTCTGATCATCACATTCTTCTGTGCCAACCCACAAGAGCCCATCTCCACACTCAGAATTCTGACACATATTTGTACATGTATCTGTGTTATCAGTATTTTCATCATCACATTCTTCTCCTTCGTCTGTTTGAACTTGTCCATCTCCACAATTTGGTGGAATTTCTGTTTCACAAATATCCGAACATCCATCTCCACTTATATTATTGCCATCATCACATTCTTCATTTATGTCTTCGCCGTTTAGGATCTGTCTTATGCCATCTCCGCATGATGTAAATTCACATGAATTATTACATGCATCGTCTTCACTTAAATTCTGATCATCACATTCTTCACCTGGTTCTGTTATGCCATTTCCACATTCTATAGGTATCTGACATGAGTTGCTGCATGAATCAGTATCGATGTTATTCCCATCATCACAATCTTCATTTGTACCTGTGCCATTTGGACTTTGTGGAATACCATCTCCACAGAATGTAAGTTCACACTGATCAGTACATGTATCAGTGTTGATCATATTTCCATCGTCGCATTGTTCACCTGTTTCTTGATTGCCATTTGGACATACAGGTTCTTCTTCTTGGCAATTAGCAGAGCATCCATCTCCATCATTAGTGTTTCCATCGTCACATATTTCTCCATGAGTTGTATCTATTACATCATCTCCACATACAGGTTCAGTGCAATTATCTCTACAACTGTCTGGTGTTGTATTGCTGTTTAATTGTCCATTATCACATTCTTCTTGGTTTATTGGATCTGTCACTCCATCTCCACAGCTTGGATTCATGCAATTTAGTCTGCAGGCATTTGATAGACTATTGCTTCTAGCATCGCCTGTATCACATTGTTCTGCATTTCCTGGATCTCTAATGCCATCTCCACAATATGGTAGATCACAAGTAGTTCTACACATGTCTGGTTCAGCATCTGAATTACATGGATATGTAGGTGGGGTTCCGCAAGTTCCATAATCACATTCTTCTGGAGGATTTTCCCTTATTCCATTCCCACATTCTTGTACAACTTCTATTTGGCAATTTGAATCACAATTATCTCCGTCTTCGTTTTGTGCAATACAATTTCCTCCATTTAGAGCACAATTAAGTGCTCCAAGTGGAGTTGTGCATCCTATGCCGTTCTGAATTCCACCAATACAAAGTCCTCCATCGTCACATTCTTCTCCTGAATTTTCTATAGCATTTCCACATAATATTAATTCTATCTGGCACGTACTTGAACAGCCATCTCCATCTACTGGATCACAGCTCAAAGGATCGACACATACAGAATTATCATTTGTACAATTTACAGTTATGCCTGTTGCATCTAGGCAGTGTTTTCCATCATCACATTGTTCACCTTGCTCTTCGACTTGATTTCCACATTCTGTTTCCAAGATGCAAGTTGCGCTGCATCCATCTCCACTGGTTAAGTTTCCATCATCACATTGTTCTGTTCCTTCTGTTACTCCATTTCCACATTCTGGTTCATTTGTACATTGATCTGAGCATCCATCTCCGTTATTTAAGTTTCCATCATCACATTCTTCTCCTGGTTCTTCCACTCCATTTCCACATGTTGCGCTGCCAAATCCAGTACATATTGAATTACATACGCCATCTCCAGATCCATTTACGAATCCATCATCACAAGTCTCTCCTGGTTCTTGCAATCCGTTTCCACAGAATGGACATCCAGGGTAATAAGGGGCAACCGCTATTCCTGCACTGTTAAATGAGAAGAAGAATGTTCCTTCTAGTCCAACTCCACCTTGTCTACTTACGAAGTAGATTTCCATTATGTGAGTTCCTTCTGTAAGGAAAATGCTACTTGTATGAGT
This sequence comes from Candidatus Peribacteria bacterium, assembly GCA_018652265.1. GTDB lineage: Bacteria > Patescibacteriota > Gracilibacteria > Peribacterales > Peribacteraceae > JABICL01. Next base: position 18,432 of record JABICL010000023.1, on the reverse strand, counting down.
GCTCACAGTATCTTGTATGCCTGTAACTGCATCTACTATTACATTTGTAAATCCATCTCTTATAACTATCCATGCATCATCTCTAGTTGTAAGTGTGTACTGATATGCTCCACCACTTTGTACGGTTACAGTACCACGCCACATAGCACTGTGATGTGATGCATCTCCAGGAATACTATTATCTGGACCATCGAATGGTGCAGGTAAAGATATTTGAGCTGGAGTTTCATCTATGCGTTTTAGATATATATCTGAGAACCACAGGTATGGATCTGGTACAGGGTCTGATGGACCATTTACTGTGTTATCGTCCATTCCATAATGCCATGATGGCATATTGAAGTAGCTTCCTATAAATCCATTTCCACTATGTAAATCTACAATTGCACATGCATCTATCGTGCAATCTGCACGGCAGAATTGATTGCCTCCAGAACTTGTTGGAGGATCACACTGCTCGCCAAGTTCTTCTAGGGCATTTCCGCATGTATATATGAGTGTGCAATTATCTGTGTCACATTCCCAATTTGAGCCATTATCTGATGGAGGAACAGATGGATCACAGTATTCTCTAGCATCTATTCTTCCATTTCCACATGGTTTTTCGGTGCAGCTCTGCGAACTTGCATCACATATATATCCATTATCACATCCATCTTGCTCGCCATAACAATCAGGACATGTACAGTCTTCATTTGGGTCACATGTATTTCCTATGCAGGTATCGATGCATTGGCATGCGTCGACTGTGCAACCTTGGTTTACAGGACAATCAGTATCAATTTCACAGTCTTCTACTCCTTCTCTTATAAAGGAGTCTCCACAAGTTGCTATTTGGCAGGTATTTAAACATCCATCTGTATCTGAAGTATTTCCATCATCGCAAGTTTCACTTCCTACTCCTTGATCCCATGTAATTCCATCTCCACATTCAGCATCTTGGCATGAATTTGTACAATTATCATTTGTGTTTGTATTTCCATCATCACATTCCTCGTATGAATCTACTATTCCATCTCCACAAGTGTCGATGCATCGACATCCTCCACATATATCGCTTCCAGTACAGTTTGGAAGTGTAGGTTCTCCACATTGTTCACCAGCATCTGATACACCATTTCCACATAAATCTTCACATACACAATCTAGATTACATCCTTCTCCAGTAGGACAAACAGGGAGTTCTGTTTCTCCACATTCTTCTCCGCTATCTACGTATCCATTGTTGCATGTTCCATCAGATACACATTCACAACTTGTACATGCTTCTCCTGTAGAACATTCACTGATGTCTTCGCAGTCTTCTCTGCCTTCTGTTATTCCATCACCACATACGGGACATGTAGGAGTAGGGGATACAGTTAGCTCTGGATCATCAAAGAAGAAGTAGAATGCAGAAGGAATATCTCCAGTTGCACATTGATCATGGCAATCTGCACTGCATCCATCACCGTCTAAATTATTTCCATCATCACAATCTTCCCCGGTTTCTTCTACACCATTTCCACATGATGCAGCATGAGTTTCATCATCATCGGTTGCATCGTATGAAGTGCCATTTAATGCATTTTCATCTGTATGACATCCAGGATCGCCTGTGTCTGCAACCAAATCTCCATCATTATCCACAGTGTCACTACACTGAGTTGTAATATTACAATTGTTGTCACAGCCATCACCCAAAGTAGTGTTTTCATCATCACAAGTTTCAGTTCCAGATTCTAGGTTCCATGTGAATCCGTCTCCGCATTCTGCATCTTCACATGCATTTGTACAATCATCTTCATCAACTAAGTTTCCATCATCACATTCTTCTCCTGATTCTTTTACTCTATTATTACAACTTGAAGAAGTGATTCCGTCACAGGTTAAATTACAGTGATTTGGAGTTCCATTTAGAGCATCACCATCATCACATGTTTCTACTCCTATATATATATGGCCATCTCCACATCTAGCATTTTCACATATTTCTGTACATGCATCCGTGTTTAAGTCATTTCCATCATCACAATCTTCTCCAGGTTCTTCTACTCCATTTCTACATAAAGCAGTGTGATCCTCAACATCCCATGTAGGTCTATAAGTTGCGTCATTTGCTGCATTTTCATCTGTGTGACATCCTGGATCTCCAATATCTATAAATGTATCTGAGTCATTATCTACAGTGTCATTACACTCATATGTAATATTACAGTTATCATCACATCCATCACCCCGTACTAGATTTCCATCATCACATTCTTCTCCTGATTCTTGTGTCCCATTTCCACATTCTGAATCAGTTGTTCCAGTACAAGTTGCATTACAGTGATTTGGAGTTCCATTTACTAAGTCTCCGTCATCACAAGTTTCTACTCCTATATATACGTAATAATCTCCACATCTTGCGACTCCACAATTATTGGTACAGGCATCTGTATTTAATAGATTTCCATCATCACAATCTTCTCCAAGTTCTATTGCACCATTTCCACATGATATTGGATTAAATTCATCATTATCACTTGGATCATATGAAGTTGCATTTAATACATGCCCATCTGTGTGACACCCTGGATCTTCAGCATCAATAAATATGTCTGAGTCATTATTTACAGTGTCATTACACTCAGTTGTAATATTGCAGTTATCATCACATCCATCACCCCGTACTAGATTTCCATCATCACAAGCCTCTCCTGATTCTTGAGTTCCATTTCCACATACAGATCCTGTAATTCCAGTACAAGTTGCATTACAGTGATTTGGAGTACCGTTCAGTGCATCGCCCTCATCGCAGTTTTCATTTCCAGTCCATATGTAATAGTCCCCACATCTTGCATCTGCACAACTTAGAGTGCATGCAGATGTATTAGAATTAGCACCACCATTATCACATGTTTCAGATCCTTCTATTGCACCATTCCCACACTCTATAGTATGACTCTCGTTATTGTCAGTTGAATCATACGATAAAGTATTCAACGAATCTCCATCTGTATGACATCCAGGATCGTTTGCATCAAATAGTAAATCTAAATCATTATCTACAGTGTCATTACACTCAGTTGTAATATTGCAGTTATCATCACATCCATCACCTCGTGCTAGATTGCCATCATCACAAGCTTCACCTGTTTCTTGGGTTCCATTTCCACATTCTGAATTAGTTGTTCCATTGCAGGTTGAATTACAGTGATTTGGAGTTCCGTTTACTAAGTCTCCTTCATCACAGGTTTCTATTCCTGCATATATAAATCCATCTCCACATCTTGCTCTATCACATGAGTTCAAACATAGATTTGTATTAGATGTATCTCCATCATCACATTCTTCTTGTCCTACCCATATATATCCATCGCCACATTCAGCGTCTTCACATACGTCTGTGCATGCATCTATATTTAATGTGTTGTCATCGTCGCATTCTTCTCCAGATTCTATGACACCATTTGGACATACAGGTTCTGTAGTTCCAGTGCACACCGCATTACAACTAAGAGGAGTGCCATTTAATGCATCACCATCATCACAAGTTTCTGTTCCACTGCCTGAATGCCATACAATATCGTCTCCACATCTTGCATTTTCACATGCTCTTGTGCAGTCATCCGAATTAAATATATTTCCATCATCACATTCTTCTGTTCCAGATTCTAGATTCCATGTAACTCCGTCTCCGCATGTTGCAATTTCACATGCATTTGTACAATTATCTTCATCTACATTATTTCCATCATCACATTCTTCTGATCCTTCTTGTAATCCATTTGTACAATATTCAGAATTAGATTCATCATCATCTGTTTCATCATATGGATTAGTTAAATTATCATCTATGTGACATCCAGGATCTTCTGAATCTATAAGAAGATCGCCATCATTATCCACAGTATCGTTACACTCAGTTGTGAGATCACAATTATTATTACATCCATCACTAAGTATTAGATTTCCATCATCACATTCTTCTGTTCCAGATTCTAAGTTCCAAGTAACTCCATCTCCACATATTGCGTCTTTACAGGAATTTGTACAGTTATCTTCGTCTATATTATTTCCATCATCACACTCTTCTCCAGGATCTTCTACTCCATTCATACAACCAGGTTCATAAGTACATTCGCAAATTGAATTATCACAAGTTTCACCTAAGTCAGTACAACTTAATCCTGGCTCATTGCATTCTTCTCCTGGATCTTGATATCCATTTCCACATGTTCCATCTGATTCACATAAACAATTAGTCGCATTACAAATTTCTCCGGTAGAGCAGCTTAGTCCTGGATCATTACATTCTTCTCCAAGATCTGCATAACCGTTGCCACAGGTGCCATCAGATATACATTCGCAGCCTAGGCACAATTCTCCTGAATTACACTCATTATCTTGCTCACAATCTTCTCCTGGATCTTGCTCACCATTTCCACAAAGAGGCGGTGTAATTCCGGTACATGTTGAATTGCAGTTGGTTTGCGTTCCATTTAATGTTCCGTCATCACAATATTCTTGATGTACATTTCCGTTTGCAATGTATCCATCTCCACACCATGCATTCTCACATGAATTTAAGCAATCATCTGTATTATCTTGATTCCCATCATCACAGGTTTCGTCTATATGATCTTGTTTCCCATTGCCACATCCTATCGTGTGATCTTCGCTTAATATATTTGGATCATATGGATTATTCATATTGCCTCCTATGTGACATCCAGGATCATCTGCATCTATGAAGCTATCTTCTGTATCTGCATTATCTACGCCATCATTACATTCAGTTCTTTCGCTATCAGCCATTGGTTTACATTCATTAAGTCCAAACCATTCATGCCATCGAACTGTATTTTTTGATGTGCTTATAATGTCTTTTCGAGAATCAGTATCAAAGTCTGTTATATGTACGGCATCTACAAATGATAAAGTTTCTTCAAATAATGCATTTGGAGCAGAAAAACTAGATCCATTTGAATAGTTATATAAGAGGTTCAAGCTTCCATCTACTGAGGATGCAATAACAATATCTATATCTCCATCAGCGTCGATGTCTCCTATATCTATGCTGTAAGGATATGAAATATTATCACCTGCGTATATGAGATGCTCGGTTACTGACATTGTAGAGGATAGTCCTTCAGGACCCATTTCATACCACCAAATTGAATTATCGAATCTAGATCCCATAACTATATCTTTTAATCCATCATTATTTATGTCTGCTGTTTTTACAGACCATGGTGCATTTGCAGAAGTTGGTATGTCTACTCTTGTAAATGAAGATCCAGAATTTTTATATGCAACTATTAAATCTTCAGATGTAAGTGTAGTGAATATTGTTGGATAAGAATCTGAAGAACGAAATTGATCTACGTGTGCGGAAGTAAAAAATGCATTTGATCCAATGGTATCTAAAATACTTCTCGAAAATGAAACATTGTTAACAGAAGAAGTTGTATTTCTATATACTGCAAATCTAGATGGATTTACATTGTCTTTCGCATGTGGAACTACTAGATCCATTTTTCCATCATCATTTAGATCTGCTATTTCTATGTCGTATGCATAATATGCAATTGAATCAATTATTCGTGCTGGCTGAAAATTAAGTCCTGTACCTCCATCATTTATAAGTATTTGAACAGAATTACCATATTGAGAAGCGATAGCAATATCTTTTCTGTTATCACCATTTAAATCACCAACATCTATTGCTTTAGGTCGATGATTATTTGCAAGAGGGAAAACATTGGCTGTAAACCAAGGTGGACTGCTGCCATCATTTAAATATACAACTATTTCGTTATCGCTACTATTTGCAACTATTATGTCTTTATCTCCATCGCTGTCTATATCTGCAGATGTTATATCATCACCATTATAATTTTCTGAAGATACTGTTCGCATTTGCCATCCTGATAATGAATCATCTCTACATCCAGGATCTGCACAATCTATTAATCCATCTCCGTCATCATCTGATCTATTACTACATGCATAGTCATTTCCTGTTGTTATGCCGATAAGTTCTGCCGTTAACTTAGAATCTGATCCAAAAATACTTCCAAATATTTTTGTAATAACATTCCATATTGATGCGGCAAATCCTTCTTCGTCATTTCCAGTTGTGACAAGCAAAGGAGGAAGATCATTTTCGTTTATTTGTGTAATCTGACATGCAGTGTCATTTATACAATCAAAATCATTACAGTCAGTTGCGCCATCTCCATCATTATCTACAGTGTCTGTACAGTTATCTTCGATAGCGACATTGCACTGATAAGGACTTCTAGAAGAATAATAAATTTCTAAATTATAACTACCAGGTTGTAAAACTATAGATCCTTCCTGATCTTCTACGGTTAAGTGAGTGCCTGTATGGCTTGCAATTACGTTACCATCTAAAACTACCCATGCATCATCTCTGGAGCCGAAGTGGAAATCATATTCTCCAAGTGATGGAACATTTAGTACTCCTTCCCATTTAGCTGCAAAGTAAGCAGGGTCATGTGGTAGATTGTCTACAGGACCTACAAATGGGATTTCTGTTATGCCTGTTATTGATTGTCCTAGAATATTTGCTCCTACATCTTTTGGTGCATATAAGTTTGTTCTGGTCATGTAGTCATCATCAAACCAAGGTAGATCCCATGGATTTTCTGAATATTCATATACATTTGCGTTGTACATGCCTTCTTCAAATTTTCCTAAGTTATATAGAGACATTACATATGCATCTACTCCAGTTACATTTCCTATAACTTCACATTGATCTATTTGGCAGACATCATCACATCCATCTCCTTCTTCTGGTTCACATATTCCACTAAGTCCACAGTCTGTAAGTACAGTAAGAGTTGTACAGTTATTTCCAATTTTGTTTGCATCTCCTGCAACACATTTTCCTCCATCATCACATCCTTCAGAAAATTCTACTATTCCATTTCCACAATCAGATTCTAGTTGACATATTTCTGAACATCCATCTCCACTTATTCCAACAGTAATTCCTCCTCCAGTTATACATTCAATTGCTTCATCCAATGTTGTTATATAATTTTCATGCGCAGTTCCTCCGCGACATGCTCCTCCATCATCACATTGTTCATCTGGAAAATCTTCTATGAAGTTTCCACATCCAGGAACAATATCTTTACATTCACAAGTAGTTCCACAGTATTCTCCTTCTTCACACTCTGGTAATCCTATTTCTCCACAATTTTCCCAGTGTTGAATAATTCCATCTTCACATAATAGATTTGCATCTTGGAATTGGCATATGCACGTATCAGTACATGAATGATATGAGATTGTGCAGTCATCATGAGTTTCACATTCTTCACCTGGATCTATGTTTCCATTTCCACAAGGATCTTCTCCACATTTACACGTAGATGTATCACATGGCTGATTACCTGGGCATGTTAATCCTTCGTCATGACATTCTTCTCCTGATTCTGCAATATTGTTTCCACAGACTGGAATGGTCATTCCATCGCATACATCATTACAGTGATTTGGAGTTCCATTTAGAGTACTTCCTTCATCACAAGTTTCATTGCCCGCCCATACAAATCCATCTCCGCATCTTGGTCCCATACATGATGTAGTACAACTTCCTGTATCAGAGTTAGATGTTCCTTCGTCGCATTCTTCTGCACCTTCAATTATTCCATTTCCACAGTCTGGATCTGTAATTCCATTACAGCTTGTATTACAAAAGCCTGGATCGCCATTTAAATCTCCATCATCACAGGTTTCTACTCCTGCTTGCACAAGCGAATCGCCACATCTTGCAAATTTACATGAACTTGTACAATTTCCTGTATCAGAATTAGATGCTCCTTCATCACAATCTTCTCCTTCTTCTGAAATCCCATTCCCACATTCGGATGCTGTAATTCCACTACAAGTATCATTACAGTAATTTGGAGTTCCATTTAATGTATCTCCGTCGTCACAGTTTTCGTTATTAGTAACTTGTCGAAATCCGTCACCACATCTTGGGTTTTTACAAGATAATGTACATTGTCCGTAGTCATTATTTAGCTGGCCGTAATCACATTCTTCTGTTCCTCCGTCTGTATTCCATACGTTTCCATCACCACACATTGCATTTTCACATTCAGATGTACATGATGCATTGTCTGAATTATTGTCGTCACCCTTATCACATTCCTCATTTCCTTCATGTGTAAATCCGTCACCACATCTTGCAAATTGACATGAGCTAGTACAATTACTAGTGTCTGAATTAAAATCGCCATAATCACAGTCTTCGTTATCATGCCATACAATCTCATCTCCGCATTTTGCATCTTTACATGAATTGGTACAACTATCGTATGTATTAGTATTTCCATCATCACAATCTTCATCTGGAGGATCTGTAAATCCATTAGGACATGTACCATCTGATTCGCATGTACAATCTGTACAAATTTCTCCTGTACTACAGTGATCATTGTTTTCACATTCTTCTCCTGGATCTATATTGCCATTTCCGCATCCGATTACACATTTGCAACTAACACAAATTTCTCCTGCATTAGGACAACTTCCCATGTCTTGCTCTCCACATTCTTCTCCTGGATCTGCGATTCCATTTCCACAACTTAAATCTGATTCACATACACATCCTGAATTACAAATTTCTCCTGCATTACATGCTACTGGTGGAGAAGTGCTTGGCTCACAAGTTTCTCCAACATCTAACTCTGAATTACCACAGTGCATTTCGCATTCACATTTTTGGCTACATGCTTCGCCTATAGATTCATTGCAATCAGGTAGTTGATCTTCTCCACATTCTTCTCCTTGTTCCGCAGTACCATTCCCACATAAAGCAATCTTGAATATTGCTTCGCATTCAACACATCTAAATAAATCTGGATCCCAGTTTCCCATGTCATACCCATCACATTGTTCACCAGGATCTAACTCTCCATTACCACAAGGCGATGGATTGGATGTACATGTGCATCCTTGACCACCACAGTATTCCCATTCCTCACATGCAGACAGATCATCTGGCTCACATTCTTCATCTCCGTTTATTACGCCATCGCCACAAATTGGACAAGAATCTGTGCCAGTTAAATCTGTTTTACAATCATCGCTACAGCATGTGTCTGTAGTATGTATTTCACATGATCCTAGACAATCATCATCACTTGTGCAGAATATGCCTCCATTAGACCAATCTGAACATATGTTACTTGCTGTGTTGCATCCTCCTGCATTACATTCACTACTATTTCCTGTTGGATCACAATACCAACCTGTATTTACAGGTCCATCACCAAATTGACATCCAAATTCAGAATATTCTGGTTCACAAACTTCATTACACTGAATCTCTCCATCTCCACAAAGTGGAGATTCACACATTCCTCCAATGCAACACTGATTAGCATTTTCTGGTACATGTGTGCCATCTACCATGGTGCAATCTCCAGTTGTATCACAATACGGATATTCAAGAGAGTAATCAGAGGAAACTACATCAGCAGTTAAATTTAAATCTTCACTTACTTGAGAAGTGGTGATAGCGATTATTCCAGTAAGAGTTGCAAACACTACTAATGTTGCAAGTACTGAACTTATGCCTGATCTAAATTTTATTTTTAGCATTATTTCTGTCTGTTTCTTTTGTTTGTTTTTTATTGGTTTTTTGTTTTATTTATGCGGATATTAGGATATTTATTAATCTTTAAATTATAGCGTAAAAGCACATTTTTGTTTACCTATGCAAGGTTGCAGAAAGTTATAAGTTATTGTGTTAGTTTTTTGGCTTGCTCTTCATGCATTTCTAGTACACAGCCTATACAACAAGGGTCATTCAGACATTGTTTATAGAGTTTCGTCAAGAGATCAGTACCATCTTTGCCTGCAAATAGCGCTTTGTGAGGTTCGAAGTTATAAACATCAGGTTGTAGTGGATCCCTGTTGGGATCTACCTGGGGGATGTATGGGGGATTGGAAACAGCGAGATAGCGTTCCGCGTTCCGCGTTCCGCGTTCAGCCTCTGTTAAATCTGATTTTAAGAATTTTATGCGATTTAATAAATTATGCGCTTTGACATTTTGTTTGGCAACTTTGAGTGCATCTTCTGAGATATCCGTACAAATGATTTCTGTATCTGGAATTTCGAGTGCAAGAGTAATGCCGATGCAGCCACTGCCCGTTCCAATATCCAAGATCATAAGTTTATCATTGGCAATTGAAGATTGATTCTTGAATGAAAATTGAAAATTGAAAATTGAAAATTTCTTTTTGAATATTTCTGTGAATATAACAATCCCATTATCTGCTTTTGTAATCGATCTTTGTTTTTCAAGTCCTGTTTTAAATAACCTCTTCACTTCGTCTATCAAAGTCTCAGTAGCAGGGCGGGGGATTAGTACTCGTTCGTCCACATAAAACTTTCTGCCATAGAATTCTTTTTCGTTTGTTATATATGCGATTGGCTCGTGATTTTCTCTTCTTTTCACAAGGCTTTTAAATTCTTCTTTTTGCTCTTTTGTAAGCTCTATTTCTGGGTGCGCAAATACCCATTCACGAGATTTTTTAAGTACATGGGCCATTAGAAGCTCTTTTTCTAAAGGTGTGATAATCATTTAAAATTTATAGTTTAAAACTTAGAATCGAAGGTAAATTCTTGTACAGTTCATATACGAATATGATTGAAACTCTCACCGAATTCAAGCATAGATGGAAGAAATTAAATATTTCTGATGCAGCATTGCTTGTAATAGATATGCAGGAATATTTTTTAAATGAAAATTCACATGCTTATATTCCTGATTCTAATCATCTAATAAAAAATGTAAGTAATACTATTGCTAAATTTAGAGAAAATAGTCGTCCAGTTATACATACGTATTTTGCTGTAAAAGATGGAGAAAAAGATTCCATAATAAATTGGTGGAACGATTCTGTGAAAGATGGAACTTTTGAAAGTAATATAATAAAAGAGCTATCTCCAGAAAATGATGAAGCTGTAATTAGAAAGCCAACTTATGATTCATTTTACGAAACAGGTCTTGATGAAATATTAAAATCTAAGAATATAAAACAAGTTGTTATAGTTGGAGTAGTTACAAATTTATGTTGTGAAACAAGTGCCAGAGAATCATTTGTACGAGGTTATGATACATTTATTGTAACGGATGGAATGGCTTCATATAGCCAAGAAATGCATGATGCGAGCATCAGAAATTTAGCATATGGCTTTGCAACTCCTGTTCTTTCTAGAAATATTTAAATGATTTATGACTGCATAATTATTGGCGCTGGTCCTGCAGGAATAGTTGCAGCGATACAATTAAAAAGATCTGGTCGTAATGTAATTCTTTTTGAAAAAGAGAAAGTAGGAGGACTTCTTCGTAATGCAAATCTTATAGAAAACTATGTGGGAGTTGGAAGTGGAATGATAGGAAATGATTTGATAGAAGTTTTCAAGAAGCAATTAGAAGAACAAAATATATGTGTGGTAAAAGAGGAGGTGATTGATATAAAAAAAGAAGATGTTTTTGAAATAAAAACAAATCAAAATGTTTATAAATCAAAAACTGTAATAGTCGCGACTGGAACTATTCCAAAGAAATTAGATTTACCTGAAATAGATGATTTAGAAAAAAATGAAAAAGCATTTTATGAAATAGAGGATTTGATTGAGGTTAGTGATATTAAAAAAGTTATTGTGATAGGAGGGGGTGATGCAGGATTTGATTATTCTCTAAATTTAAAGAATAGGGGATTTGAGCCAGAAATTGTTACTAGAGGAGAATTTTCGTGTTTACCATTACTTCTAGAAAGAGCAGAAAAATTGGGAATTTCTATGCACAAAAATCAGGAAATAAAAGAGGTTAAGCTTGATGATAAAAACGTAGTAGTTATAACCTCTGAAGCGGAATTTGAATATGATGCTGCATTAATTGCAATAGGAAGAGATCCTTGCCTTCCTTTTGAAATCGAAAATCAAGAAGGCCTATATATTGTGGGAGATGCAAAAGGCGGCAAATATAGACAAGTACATATCTCCACTGGAGATGCACTAAAAACTGCTATGGAAGTAGATAAATATTTAAGCTAATTGCAACATTGTATATTGCATGAGAAGTAGGTAGCCCAATTTGGGCCAGAAAAATCATTACCATCTCCCCAGGCACCTTCTGATTCTCCTGGTGAAATTACATCTCCATGTGCTGCAAAAATATAATCTGTTCCACATGTGAATTCAGATTCATCAATTGTATAAATATATTCTTGTACTGCTGGGCTATGTTCTTGTTTGTAATCAAATTGTCCAGGCTTTGGATTCCCTCCGCCGGTTTGCGGTATATTGCTTACATTTTCGCCAAAATGCATTTGCGTTTCTTCTATCTCCCAATCATCCTCGGTTGCAAATTTAACATATACATCATTTGATCCTGATGTCTGATACACAGTTACATCTCCCACATCTATAGTTTGCCCTGCAAAGAATGTGGTAGTACATGGTTCATAACAGAAGTCATCTTCTGTAGATTCAGATGATGAACCGTTTGGCCCATTATATATATTCAATATTTCTTGATCACTTAAAGCACGACTATAAACCATTGCTTCATCAATTGTTCCAGGGAAAACTCCTCCTGATGTTGCTGCTCTGCCAATTGAAGGTGTCGTATTTCCATTTGTATTTATAGTGCCTAATGAATTTGGTGATCCTGTATCTGAATCCTGCAAAGCGCCATTTAAATAAATTTTTACACTGTTTCCTTCCTTTACTCCAGCTATATGATACCAATTGTTTAATTCCAATGTATTTGTAGATGCAATAGCAGAATTTGCATAATCATCTTTCGCTACCATTTCAAATTTATAATTTTTGAATCTTATTCCAATCATACTTTTGCTATCATTATAATAACCAAGGTCAGACCATAGCCATCTGGTTCCACTAGAGTATTTTGGCTTTGCCCAAATCATAAAGGTCTGATCTCCATCCATTAGTGGAAAAGTTCCATTTACCCATAAATATCCTGCTCCAGATCGCAAATCTAATGCATAATTACTATTTGTATTTGATGGTACATCTGTTACCCAGTGTGCCCAAGAGCTTTTGCGTGCTAGATTGCCTGATCCCAAAGAATTGTTTATATATTCTCCAGATCCTTCATCCATTGGCCAATATGCATCTAGACTATTTGTACTTATACAAAAGCTAGGCTCTCCACTACATGTAAATGTTGTTTCCAATTCGCACGTAGATGAACACCCATCTGAATTAGATGTATTTCCATCATCACATGATTCTCCTGAATTCAAAATTCCATTACCACACGAAGTTTCACAAGAATTGTTGCAAACATCATCATCTATGTCATTGCCATCATCACATTCCTCTTCATTATCGATTGTGCCATTGCCACACAATGGTCCTCCACAAACTCCATCTGGATCATTTTCTGGTATTTTTCCTAAATTCGCAGAAAATACATGTACTCTATCGACTAATTTATAAGCCATATACCCCGTACATTGCTCAGATTCCGATATAATGTGATCGACAGGAATTTCTGCAATATATTCTGTTGATAGGTTAGATAAAGATATCGCACCAAGGCTATTGCAATCCGTGGCACTTACACCTTCTTTACAAATGGGTTTTGCATTTTCTTCTCCACTAGGAATTGATGTCACTCCTGTAACATAGCTATCATAATCCACTAGTATTTGATGTAAGGCATTTTCGATTTGTTTTGCTGAATGCTTTCTTTCTGCATCTCTTACTTTCAAAAAAATTTCACCTGGAGCAACTGTGGCAATAGTTATTCCAGCCAAAACAGACATTACTCCCGTTGCAAGTATGATTTCTAGCAGAGTGAAGCCATTTTTTATTTCTATAAATGAATTAAATTTCTTCATATTTTGTTAATAATTATACTTATCATTACAAATAATTCCATTTTATCCATTATTCGCAACAATCTATGGTGCACGAGAAATAAGTAGCACCATTAGTTCCACCAAAGCTCGTTCCATCTCCCCAGGAGACATCTTTCTTTTTCCTTTTTCCATTTATATATTTGTGTGTATTTGAATTAATTGCAAAGAAATATTCATTTCCACAGGTAAATTCAGATGAATCTATTTCGTATGTGTATTCTTGTGCTTTTGGATTATGAGTTTCATTATATTTAAATTTACTCAGCTTAGGGTTATTTTTGTTATTCACAGGAATGTTTCCAATATCTAGAGCTAAATCTAAATAAGATTTGATCAAATGCCAATTTTCATCAGTTTTCAAATTTATATCTATTGTATCGGATTCATAAGGTTGTGAGATTGCTATATCTCCTACGCTTCCATTATTTTTGGAGACTAGGTCTGTTATACAAGATTCGAAACAAAATTCTTTTTCTGAGGAAGATGAAGATGATCCGCCAGATTCTTCTTCTGAACTACAAGTGCCTTCTGGAGAGTCACCAGATCTTTTTCCTAAGTTTGGAGAAAATACATGCACTCTACCTGCGTGTTGGTAAGCCATATAACCTGTGCATTTTTCATCTTCTGGGATAATTGAGTCTATTGGAATTTCTGTAATGTGTTCTGAAAGACCGGATAAAACTAATCCGCCAAGATTTGTACATTCAGTACTATCTATACCCGGTTTGCAAATTGGCTTTGCATTATCTTCTCCTTCTGGGAAATTAAAATCATCATGACTACCATGATCTAGTAATACCTGAAAAAGAGCAGTTTGCATTTGTTTGGAATCACTCTTTCTTCCAAGGTCTTTTACTTTTTGCATCGTTTCTGCGGGAGAGATTGTAGATACAACTATTCCTGCGAGCGCAGACATTATTCCAATTGCAAGCACCAGTTCTATTAGAGTAAATCCCTTGTGATGCTTATATATATTCATATTGTTTATTGTAAATTGTAATATTGCTCACATTGAATATCGATAATCTTACCAGAAATATAGGAAAAATGGCTAACAGATGGTAATTTATGCCAGTGAAAATAATACGAGAAGTAGGCAAGGATGAATTGGCTAAGGTTTACATTGCAGAGCTGGAAAAAGGCCAGATTGAATTTGCAGAATCAGTTCAACCACCGCTTACACGTAAGGAAAAATGGGTGATCATAATTTCATGCCTAGTAGGTTGCCCTGCAAGATGTCTGATGTGTGATGCTGGTAAGAAATTTAGTGGAAAAATGACAAAAGATGAAATCTTAGAACAAATAGATTATTTGGTAGATAAGAGATTTCCTGAAGGAAAAGTAGATACAGAGAAATTCAAGATTCAATTTACTAGGATGGGGGAGCCAGCTTTCAATTCTGCAGTTCTAGAAGTGCTTAGAGAGCTTCCGATCAGATATGATGCTCCGAATATAATTCCTTCGGTTTCTAGTATAGGACCTCAGAATTATATGAAATTCTTTGATCCTCTTAGAGATATAAAAAATGAATTATATGGTGATGGAAAGTTCCAAATGCAGTTCTCTATACATACGACTGATATGGATAAAAGGGATGTTCTAATCCCAATTCCAAAAATGTCCTTTGAGGAGATAGGGGAGTATGGGGAGTCTTTTTATGTTCCGGGAGATAGGAAAATCACTTTGAATTTTGTAATGATGGAAGATTATCCAGTAGAAGCAGATGTAATAGAAAAACATTTCTCTCCAGATAAATTCTTGGTAAAACTAACTCCGCTTAATCCCACAGGAAATGCAGAGAAAAATGATCTCAGCAGTGCCCTAGATCCACATGATGAATCTTCTGTAGGCGTATTAGTTTCTGATCTAAAAAGTAAGGGGTTTGATGTGATAGTGAGCATAGGAGAGCTCGAAGAAAACGAGATAGGGAGTAATTGTGGACAGTATGTGTCGGTTTAGACAAAAATATTGGACATCCTTTTAACTAAGTGCTCTAATGTACAAAAGAGTTTCGTTCCTTCTGAATACAAGGGTAAATATGATGTTCGAATTGCTATCCAAAGATCCTGTTGCAATGATTTTGTGGGTTTCATGCTTCTCTTACATCCTTCACTTACATAGAAAGGGAAGGGCAAATAGGACATGAGGGAAACAATATTAGTACTCGTTGTGTTAATCGTGGTCTACGGCGCGTCTTTCGTTTTTTCAAATCGGAAGGCAAGGCAGAGATGATCCAATGTTACTCTTTCTGGAAAACCCGATACTCGTCCTCTAGGACGACCGTATCGGGTTTTGTTTTAAATTCAACTTGGCTGGGGAGGAGGGATTCGAACCCCCGAATGACGGGATCAAAACCCGCTGCCTTACCACTTGGCTACTCCCCATTGTTCCATGTCATTATACAACAAAATACCTGAATTTATCTTATATAAAATATTAAACATTTGCCAAATCAGTCAACATATACGCCATTTACATGCTGAAGCTTAAATACGATAATCATTTAAGTCTTATTAATTCTTAACCACGCAATTTATGTGTAAAAAAAGTTGTTGTTGTAAGGTCTGCAAAGTTCTAGTTTTGGTTGGTGCCATAAACTGGGGACTTGTAGGACTTTTCGATTTTAATCTCGTTTCTGCATTGGTTGGATCATTTCCAATGATAGAAAGAATCGTATACATAGCAGTTGGTGCTGCTGGTGTTATGGGCTTAGTTGCTATGTGCGGATGTTGTAAAAAAGGATCCTGCGAGAGCGGCTCATGTGCAACTCCTCCTCAAGCACCACAACCTCCACAAGGTGGTGGCATGCCTCCAATGTAATTTTTATTAGATTTTCCCCAATCTTTATTATGAATCGCAAAATTGCGAAGATCGTGTCGTATCTTTCATTAATAATTTTTATTTCCGCATGTAGTAGTCCTACTTCTTGGCAAATAGAAAGTTCTGATGGTCCTGAAGGAAGTGAGAAAGTAGAAGAAGCAAAAAAAGCTGAAAGGCTAGTATTTGAAAATCAAGAGAGAAATGGACAATGTTGGAAAACAAAAAACTGTATAGATGGTCTTATATGTAAGAATGCTACTAAAGATGTGCCTGGTGTATGTAGTATGGAATGTGAAGAAGATGCTGATTGTGGAAATAATTTCTTATGTAGAAATAATGCATGCCAGAGAGATTGTGCAGAAACTGGAGAAAAATGTTCGAAGACAAGGGTTTGTTGCTTCTTTGACACCGATGAAGACAGAAAAACTGATGTTATGTGCGTAGATAGAGAAGGGGACGTAAGGTGTCAGGTCGCAGAAGAAGGAGAAGCTCCAGCAGAATTTCCTGAGCCAGAGGAAGAAGAAGTTCAATAAAGTATTGAAATTATTAGTAAATAAAAGTGTCATACTGAGCGAAGTCGAAGTGTGGCATTTTTATTCTATCTCCCTATCTGCCTCTCTCAGCTTCTCTACAATTCCCTCCAAATTTCCTTCAAGGATTCCAGGCAAATTGCTGAAGTTAACTTTTATCCTATGATCTGTAACTCTGTCCTGTGGATAGTTATATGTGCGAATTTTTTCTGATCTGTCTCCTGAGCCTATTTGTCCAGCACGCATATCTCCACGCTCTTTTGCAAGGCGTTCCTGCTCCTCTGCATACAAACGACTTCGTAAAATGCTCATAGCTTTGTTTTTGTTCTTTAGCTGAGATTTCTCATCCTGACATATAACTACTGTATTTGTAGGAAGATAGGTAAGTCTGACTGCAGAATCTGTAGTATTTACACTTTGTCCTCCAGGGCCAGAACTTCTAAATACATCTACTTTTATATCCTCCGGTTTTATATTTATATCTACTTCTTCTGCCTCAGGCATTATCGCAACACTTGCAGCAGAAGTATGAAGTCTGCCTTGGCTTTCTGTAGAAGGAACACGCTGAACTCTATGTACTCCACTTTCAAATTTCAGATGACCATAAACTTCATCTCCATCTATTTTTACTACTGCCTCTTTTATGCCACCTGCTTCTGCATCCTTCTTATCAAAAAGTTCAGGAGTCCATCCTTTATCTTCTGCATACTTCATATACATACGTAGAAGTTCAGCAGCGAAAAGTGCAGCCTCTTCTCCTCCTGTTCCTGCGCGCACTTCTAAGATAACTGAACGCTCATCATTTGGATCTTTTGGTATTAGAAATACTTTTATTGACTCTTCTAGCTCTGGCATTCTTTTCCTCGCTTTATTTGCATCTTCTTCTGCAAGTTTAAGAAGATCAGGATCATCTTTCATGCTTTCTACATCATCTATAGATGTCTGACATTTTTTGTATTCTTTGAATACTGGAATAATTTTTTCTATTTCCGAAATTCTCCTGCCGACGCGTTTAAGCTCAGATGGATTTGTGACGATATCTGGATTGGAGAGTTCTTTTTGTAGGCCTTCATATTCCGCCATTATTTCCTCGATTTGTTTGAGCATTGTGCACATAATAACACCTTGTTGTGCAAATTACTCAAGCTACGTCGTATGGAAAAATATT
>JABICL010000040.1 GCA_018652265.1 Candidatus Peribacteria bacterium | reverse complement strand
GCAAGCAACTGTTACAAACAAGCTTTATCCTGTTCTATGTGGATCTTCCCTTAAGAACGTTGGAGTACAGCTAATGCTAGATGCAGTCGTAGAATATCTACCATCCCCTCTCGACCTTCCACCTGTATCAGGAAAGAATCCGGACACAGAAAAAGAAGAACATAGAAAAGCAGAAAATTCAGAACCTATGAGTGCTCTTGCTTTCAAGATCGCTGCAGATCCATTTGTAGGAACCCTTACTTTTGTACGTGTTTACTCTGGAGTGCTTAAATCTGGAAGTTATATTTACAACGTAACCTCCGGTAAAAAAGAGCGAGTAGGACGTTTGGTAAAATTGCATGCAAATAGCAGAGAAGAAGTAAGTGAAATAGAAGCAGGAGATATAGGTGCAGCAATCGGACTAAAAGATACAAAAACAGGAGATACGCTTACCGATGAATCAAATCCAATTACTCTAGAAGAAATTACATTTGCAGATCCTGTTATTTCTATAGCAGTAGAGCCAAAGACAAAGGCAGACCAAGAAAAGATGGGACTCGCAATTCAGAGACTAGTTGCCGAAGATCCAACACTTCGCGTAAAGGGTGATGAAGAAACGGGCCAGACTATTCTTTCTGGAATGGGAGAACTTCACTTAGACGTTATTCTCGACCGTATGAAACGTGAATTCAAAGTAGAATGTACGCCTGGTAAACCACAGGTTGCCTACAGAGAAACCATACAGAAAGAAGTAGAGCACGAAGAGAAGTACATCAAACAATCAGGTGGTCGTGGACAATACGGACATGTACTTATAAAAGTTACTCCACAAGAACCTGGTGAAGGATATGAATTTGTAAGCACTATCGTAGGAGGTCATATTCCTAAGGAATACATCCCTGCAGTAGACAAAGGAATCAAAGACACAATGGCTCGAGGAGTACTCGCTGGATATCCAGTAGTAGATGTAAAGGTAGAACTCTACGAAGGTTCGTACCATGAAGTTGACTCCAGTGAAATCGCTTTCAAAACTTGCGCAGCTATCGCAATGACCAGCTCCGTAAAGAAAGCAGATCCTGTAATTCTAGAACCTGTTATGGTTGTGGAAATAGTTACCCCAGAAGAATTCCTAGGAGATGTAATGGGAGATATGAATTCTCGTCGTGGAATGATCCAAGAAACTGGCGAACGAGGTAATGCAAAGACAATAAAAGCCCTTGTTCCTCTAGCTGCTATGTTTGGTTACGCAACAGACATTCGATCTATCACTCAGGGCCGAGCTAGCTTCTCTATGGAAATGTCCCACTACGACAAAGTTCCTCGAAATGTTGCAGAAGAGATTATAAAAAAGAGAACTGGAGCTTAAAAAGAAGTCTCTTAGACCCTTACAAAAAATTAGCAGATGCTGTAAAATGCCTCTCCTTTATGCATAGGCTTAATGCATCATTTGGCGCACTCGAAGAAAAAGCTAAAGACGGCTACATAGCCTTTGAGCATGTTGCAAAGTGCTTGCCAGATGAAGCAGAAAATCCCGAGATGCTTCGTAGTGCACTAGAAGCTATAGAAGATCTTGGATTGGAAATTCGATTTGAATTCTCAAATCATTTGAAGGAAGTTTCAAATGGAGATCCAAAAGAATCAGATCTAGTTTCAAAAGAAAAACCTGATGATTTAAGAATATATTTGAATCAGATAGGATCTATTCCCCTTATCTCAAGAGAAGAAGAAGTGCTTTTAGCAAAAAAGGTAGATATGACTAGAAGACAATTTTTTCTGGAGGCGTATTCTGATGAAGGGGTGGCAAGTAAGACATTAGATATAGCAGAAAAAGTTAATAATAGAGAATTACTATTTTACACTCACATAGAAGTTGCAAAAACAGGCGTAGGAAATGAAGAGAAAATACGAGGAAAGCTAGGTCCAAATATAGAAACTGCTCGTGCTCTACTTGCAAAAAATAATGTCCTAAGAACAGAAGAGACAGATGAATCAAATGAACAAATAAAAAGAAATAAAAGAAAAATAGCTATCCTGATAACAGAGCTAGGAATAAGAATTGAGGAGCTTATACCAATAATAGAAGAGCTGGAATCAGATAATCCAAACGAAAAACTAGAAGAAATACGAGAAAAACATGCAATGTATAAAGAGTCAGTTATGGAACTTGTAGTTCATAATCTACGACTTTCTGTCCATATAGCTAAATGGTTCAAGGGAAGAGGGCTATCTTTTCTAGAGCTTATACAAGAAGGAAATCTAGGACTTATAAGAGCAGCAGAAAAATATGAATACAGAAGGGGAAACAAATTTAGCACTTATGCTTTTCAATGGATTTTACAAAAAACTACTACAGCAGTAATTGCTAAAGGAAAACAAATTCGTATACCAAGGGACCTACATTCACTTTATGAAATTTTTAGACAAGCCTCTGAAGAAATAGGGAATAACCTTGGGAAAAAAGCAACAAACGAGGAGCTGGCAGCTGCCACCAATATTGATGAACAAGAAGTTGCAAGAATAAAAATTGCATCGATGGGCATGATGAGCATAGATACACATAGAAGTAATGATCATCATCTTGATAATGCAGACTCTAGCATGACAGAGGATAAACAATCGCCATCTACAACTGAATCCGTACAAGAAATGATGCTTAAACAAAGAATAAGAGAAATTCTGGATACTCTAACTTACCGCGAAAGAGAAATAATGAAATTAAGATTCGGACTTGGAGATGGATATTCTTATACTCTTGAGCAATGCGGAGAAATATTTGGAGTAAGCAGAGAGGCAATAAGGCAGGCAGAAGTAAAGGCAATGGAAAAATTGCAAGATCCAACCAGGTCAAACAGGTTAGCGGAATTTATGGATGAAGAAGGTGTAACACCAGATATTCCTGAAACAGAAAGCATAGAAGATGCAATGAGGATAAGAATCTCTGATCTAGAAAGAGCAACGCTTGAGCTCAGATTTGGACTTGTAGACGGAGTATGTAGAACCAATGAAGAAGTGGCAGAAATACAAGGCAAAGAACCAAAGACAATCAGGCAAAAGGCATCGAGGGCACTAGGTAAAATTGGAAAGGCAGTAAATATGGAAACAGCAGCGGTGAAAGAGGAGCTTATAAGACTAGGCAAAGAAATAGATGTTGAACCTTCACGTAGGACCGAACACGCCGGTACAGATAGCAGCGACATTCTTACTAGTTAAAATTCTCCATTATCTTTGTGATGTGGCTTACATATGCGGTAAACTAGACCTCCTGTGTATAGATTTGATGAAAGATTAGGCAAACTTGCAGAAGAAGGACAAAGAAAAGGATTTTTGGAAATGTCTGACATTGAAGATTATTTGCCAGACGAGGCAAAAGGCTCAGAGGCAATTCAAAAACTTATAGGAATGATAAGAGAATTTGAATTTTTTATAAAATACGCAAATTTAAACGAATGCGCTGCAGATGCCACAAAACAAACACTAACCAAAACAACTGATAAGTGGCTTGCAGATCAACCAAGTGTCATTAGAGATGATATCAGATTATATCTGACTCAAATGGGAGATATCCCACTCCTCACGAGATCACAGGAAATTTCTTTAGCAAAGGAAATAGAAGTTGCGAAAAGAAGATTCTATGGAAAAGCATATTCAATCGAACCTATTGCAAAAGACGGATTCAAAATCCTACAAAAAGTACATATTGGAGAACTGCCATTCGATAGAACAGTAGAAGTCTCTGTGACAGAAGAAAGAGAGAAACATCAAATAACTGGCAAAATGGAGCCAAATCTACAAACTATAAAAGTATTATTAGTAGATAATCATTCTAAAAGAATCAAATTACAAAGCGGAGAAGTTACTGCAAAAGAAAAAAAAGAATTGCCAATTCAGATAAAAAGAAACAATGACAAAATCGCCACACTTCTAGAAGAATTGGGTTTGCGCAGAAATAAGCTGAAACCTGTAATAAAAAAAGTGGAGGATGTTCTAAAAAGAATAAATGATATTAAAAAAGCAATCGCAAAATCGTCAGAGCCTGAAGAAATAACAGAACTGGAAGAAGGGCTTAGATCAATAGAAGAATATTTAGGAATGAACATTGAAGAATTCAAAGATGAAATGAATGAATTAAAAAAGAGGCAACAAGAACTAGAAGATGCACATAGAAAATTGGCTGGCGGCAATTTACGATTAGTAGTTTCTATAGCCAAAAAATATAGAAATAGAGGCCTGGAGTTCCTTGATCTCATACAGGAAGGAAATGCTGGCCTTATGAGAGCAGTGGAGAAATATGAATATCGTAGGGGATATAAATTTTCTACTTATGCTACATGGTGGATAAGACAAGGAATTACTAGGGCTGTAGCAGATCAAGCTAGAACAATAAGAATGCCCGTTCACTTGACAGAAACTATGAGTTTCATAAGAAAAATTAGCAGTAGAATAGAGCAAGAAGAAGGTACTGCACCAACTACAGAACGAATTGCAAAAGAAAGTGGACTAACAGCGAAACAAATGCGCAATATACTTGCAGCATGGAGATACCCCATTAGTCTAGACACTCCAGTAGGTGAAAATGAGGATTCTGAGTTTGTAGATTACGTAGAAGCAGAAGAAAGCTCCCCTGTAGATAACGCACACAGAGAAGCATTAAAAGAAGAAATGGGAGAAGTTCTAAACACTCTTACATACAGAGAAAGAGAGATTTTGAAACTAAGATATGGACTTGGAGATGGATACAGCTACACACTAGAGCAAGCAGGACAAATATTCAAAGTAACCAGAGAAAGAGTAAGGCAAATAGAAGCAAAGGCCTTTGATAAATTGCAAGATCCCATCAGAAGACGAAGACTAGAAGGATTTATGACAGAAGGTTATACATTTTCAGAAGATTCATCTGATGAAGAATTTGATATAAATATTGCAGCATCAAGAATAGAGAATGTATTTGCAAAGCTTTCAGAATTTGAAATGAAAGAGCTTGCAATGAAATATGGATTTGCAGATGGCTCTTGCATGACAGATGAAGAAATAGCAGCCATGATAAATAGAGCAGAAGGAGCAATTATTAAAAGGCATGCCAATGCCATCAGAAAACTATCTCAAGCCACTGGAATGGATAGAGATATTATAAAAACCATTCTTAGGCGTTGGTACAGTCTTCACCATGAGGAAGATGACTCTGAAGAAGTAAGTGAATCTGATTGGGATTCTACACATACCCCTCAGAATGAAGATTCTGAGGATCTAGCTCTAGCTGGTGTAGGAGAAGATTTTTCAGATCTTTAACCATCTCCGGATTCCCACATACATATAGAGATGTATTTGAGAAATCTGTAATTATTTCTGGCACAACTTTATTCACTCTTCCGTGTAACCCATTCCAATCAGCAGATGACTGAGATAAACACAGATGAAAATTCAGATTAGAATGCTTGAGAGCTAGATCCTCAAACTCTTCTTTCCAAAAAACACGCTCTTCGTTCCGAACTCCAAAGAATAAATCTATTTTTCTCGTATCCCCCTTTTCCAGTAAATCCAAAATCATAGATCTAAATGGAACAACTCCAGATCCTGTTCCTATAAATACATAGTCTTTATCGTCATCTTCTTTCAGTGTAAAAGCTCCAAATGGACCCTTCATAGTTATTGAGTCCCCTACTTTCAACATCTCATCTACCCATCTACTTGCTCTCCCTCCTTCTTTGTATGTGATTAGAAAAGTAAGTTCATTTTTTTCTGAAGGTGAAGATGCTATCGAATATGCACGTGGCTGCAAATCTTCTGGAGCATCTACAGAAGGGACATCGAATATGACAAATTGGCCAGAAGTAAAATCTAGGCTTTTACCATCTTCTAGCTTTAATTTAAATTCCCAAGCGTTAGAACATAGACGTTCCTTGTGAATGCATGTGGTGGTATATGAAGAAACCATAATTATTTAAACCGTAACTCCACTTACAACTTCCAAAAATTCATCAAACAAATAATCTGCATCTTCCGGTCCTGGTGTTGCTTCTGGATGGAATTGAACAGAGAAGAATTTACCACTCTTATGTTTTATACCTTCCACTGTTCCATCATTTGCATTCTTAAACCACACGTTCCAGTCTTCAGGAAGTTTTTCATCCACTGCAAATCCGTGATTTTGGGAAGTGATAATGCATTTATCTGCGGTCCGCGGTCCGCGGTCCGCGGTCCGCCCCTCTAAACATGGCTGATTAACACTTCGATGTCCATATTTCAACTTGAATGTATCTCCACCGATTGCGAGTGCAAGTATTTGATTACCAAGACATATACCAAATGTAGGAATGTCCTGATCTATTGCCCACTTCACACTCTTTATAGTCTTATCACACATCTTTGGATCTCCAGGGCCGTTGCTTATAAACACTCCGTCATACTCAAGATCAGAATTTTTCAAATCAAAATCCCATGGCACTCTTATCACCTTCACTCCCCTCTTAAGGAAAGATCTAATTATGTTTCTTTTGATTCCACAGTCGAAAACTACAATAGCTTTCCTGCTTTCCTCGAGTGAGTTGTGCTGCCTCTCGACATTCGCCTCAGGCGAATGCTCGAGGAAAGCACAACGAGTTGAGAGGCTACTATCCGACTCATATATATAAACCTCTTTACAACTAACCTCTGCAACTAAGTTATTCAAATTCGGATCCTTAATCTCGCTGATCGCTGATGACTGATCACTGA
Source organism: Candidatus Peribacteria bacterium (assembly GCA_018652265.1). Classification (GTDB taxonomy): domain Bacteria; phylum Patescibacteriota; class Gracilibacteria; order Peribacterales; family Peribacteraceae; genus JABICL01. The sequence continues at coordinate 8,850 of JABICL010000040.1, read as the reverse complement.
TCGCTCCCAACATAACTCCATGCTCCCTCAGCTTTTTCGTAAGTGCTCTGGTGTCTACTCCAGTAATTGCTGGAATACCTTTTTCTTTTAGCCATGCATCTAATGATTTAACTGCTGCATGATGACTGTAATCTTCTGAAACCTGTGCACATATAACTCCTCTTACGTGGATATCTTCACTCTCGAAAAATTTACTAAATCCATATTCATTTAACTCTTCGGAAGGAACTCCATAGTTTCCTATAAGTGGATAAGTAAAAACCAGTATCTGTCCTCTGTAACTGGGATCTGTAAGTGACTCTGGATATCCTGCCATTCCTGTATTAAAAACTACCTCTCCATCCGAATCACAATCGGAGCCAAATCCTTTCCCCTCAAACACCGTTCCATCTGCAAGTATTAGTTTTGCCATGTCCCGCACATATTACACGAGCTATCGATAGGACACATGCCAAATTTCCCATTCAAACCCCCTTTTTATGCATAATATTATGTATTGACATATTTTGACATTTATGTCAAATTGATGATTAGCTCTGTGTAAGCATCGGTAACCCAAAACTTGTACCAGGAGAAGAACCATGTTGTCCGTTACTACCTTTCTGGCACTCATTTCAGTACTTGGATTAGGAGTCCTATGGCTCCTTACAAACGATCTGTATGCTGCTGATGGAAGCTCAGCTTCAGGAGGAGAAAGATTTCGACTTATATGCGGAGCAATCATGGCCTTTCTTGCAGGATTTTTACTTCTCCTGGGAAAAACTGATTACCAAACCATTCACGCAGTAAAAACTGTAAAGTGGGGTAGTAGTCATTACTTTTCCCAAACCAGCCACACGGTACATGATGCGCCAGAAGCAGAACTCAGTGGCGATACCGTCGAAATCACTATCCCAAACGGGAAGTGGGCACAGTGGATTGTAGTAACAATCGTTCTGTCGGAAGATGGACACGATGAACTGGAGTCATTCTGCTTACCACCAAGCGACCAAAATGAGTTTTCTCATTCGTTGCTTGAAAAAGCAAAAGAGATTCGAGTTCACTACGGCAATCCCGAAGGACCATCTGCTTCAGCTATCATAAATGGACCTATGGCTGAAGAAACTGAAGAAAGTCTGCCAGATGTTTCCAATTCGACATCTGGGACAGCTACAACTGAGCCAGCCACTTCAAACCCGGTCTTAGCAGCGCCCGCTGCAGTCGAACCAGTTCCAATAGAAACTTATGAAGAAGTGATCGCTCCTGCTGCAACAGCAGAACCCCTGGCTACACCCACGTACACTCCAGCTTCGTCAACACCTTCCGCAGCCGAACCGGCTCCAGAAGAAAAGACTGAGGAAGTGGAGGAAGAAGTAGAGAAGGAGGAAGAAAACACCCCTCCTACAACGACAGATACTTCTGCGTAACCACATTACACACAGAGCTAACAAGCGACAAGACATCATTCTTGTCGCTTTGTTTTATATAACAATTTTATTTTTCTTTTTTTTCTGTTGATCCGCCTGCATCTGATTGAGATTTTGTTGCATCATTAGATTGTGAGTCATCCTCTGTATAACTATCCTGGCTATCATCAACTGTATTTTTGTTTTCATCGACACTAGTTACTGAATCCTCTGTCTCAGAGACAACATTCGTATCCAATGTTTCATTCGCAGATTTATCACTAACATATGAATTAGATTCTGAATCTACTGATTCTTCAGCCTGATTAGCTTTCAATTTTGAATTTGATTCATCTTTTTTAACTGAACTATCCGATAAATTTGCGCTACTTTCACTATTGTCTTTATTTGCACTTTGCAAATCCTCAGCAAAATCAGATGACACTGAGGCTGTATCATTTGCTTGACTATTTGAATCATCGACGCGACCTACAGAGCTCAAATCATCTGATGAATTGGACCTATTAACACTATTAGTAGAACGAGCAGATGTTTTTCCATCTGAAACTTTAGGCTGTGGATCAGCATCATATGCATTAGGGGCAGGCTTCATTTCTTTTACTCCTTCCTCTTGTAATATTTCCTCCTCTATTTCCTCTATTTCATTACCCTTCACATACATCCTAATCCTCCCCGCCAAACTTTCACTTCCAGCAGCACCTCTTCCTGCTTGCATAAGCTGCAAATATTTCTTCTTAGCATCGCTCTCCAAAGCATCATAACTATCATGAGGAGCAAGTGCGCTCGCTGCATTTTCTACGAATCTTTTTCTTTCCTTGTTCTTAACAATGTCTGCTCCTATCGCATAGAAGACATGGGACAAAGCATCACAAACCTGTCTCTGATTCTCAGCATCAGAGAAGAATTCTAATGCCTTTTTCTCATTCAACCTACCTTCTGCAATCTCCCCCTGAATGTAAGCATACAAAGGACTGTTTTTGTCCCACTTGCCACCATCTACAATTTGAATCGAGCCATCAGGACCTCCTTTTGCAGGATCAAACGCAGATGCCAACTGATCCATAGGAGCATTTGCAAGTAGAGAAAATCCTATAACTCCCTGCTCCATCCTTTCTCTTACTTCTGTATCCATATAAGTCACCATAAGATCTACATATGCATTTGCTGCTTTAGGAGATTCAAATCCTACTTTTGATAAAACATTATCTGTCGCATCTTTTACAGAATTAAAAGCCTTACTAAGCATCCTTCCCATAGAATCAAATGGGGCATCATCATCCATAAGAAATCTTCTTCCGAAATAAATAGCTCCTACACCAAGAGCAATGCCCTGTTGTTTAGCGGCTATGTATGCTGCCGCTGCTATAAGAGCAACTTTTTCCCATCCATTCATATCATCCCACACCTCTGAAACAGTTTTTCCTTCTCTCTCTGCTTTATTCTTTATTTCTTCATCTATTTCTCCCGCCAATCTTCTAGAATCAGCAACTTGAGCAGCTCTATCTGCAAGCCTTTTGTGCTGCAACTCTATTTGCTCTTGCAAAGCCTCTTCTATTTTGTCTCCATTAGGATCTACTCCTAATTTAAGAAGTCCTTTGAAATGTCCTGGGGGAAGTGCATCTGCTATAAGTTTTGGATTTCTCATCTGAACATCTGTGATATTTCTATTCATCACAGCTTTTTCAAATTCATTTGAAAGGATTGCTCTAGGAACAAATTCTGTACTACCTCTTTTTTTAGGCAAGAAATATCTGAGGAACAAACTTTGCTTTGCAAAATCAAAAGATTTATCCGTGGCAGTCGTAGCAGTAATATCTTTGTAACCAAGAACATATCTCATAGCACCCACTACTGTTTTTCTAGGGTCTTTATTGTCCACGGCTGCTATAAGTTTTTCTACTGTATCTTGTCCTTTAATTGCTGCGCCATCTCTACCATGAACTATAAGTAGAGCCTTTGCATATTCCTGAAGTCTGTGAATTTTTTCATCTTCAGATAAGTGCTCCAGATATTCTACTGGACCATATGATCCACTTGGCAGTCCGCTCTTCACATGGGCATCAAAGTCTACAGTTTCGAAAGCATCCAACCACTGCTCCTGGTCCATCAAATTATTCACTGTCTGAATATCTGCAGGAGCTTCTTTCTCAAAAATTCCAACAACCAATTCTTTGATAGCGCCTGGTGCATTTTCGAAGAATTCAATTGTAGATTTCATACAATTTACAAAAGATTTTTTGGCCTCATCTGTACTAGGCATTGATTCAAATGCAGCTGTTAATCCATCCCTTACAGCACCAGGAAGTCCTACTACAAATTTTCCAAATAGCTCTAATGCTTCACCACCAAGGCGTGCAGTGCCTCCCGCAAGCTTAAGTGCTAAATCCTTAAGATCCTCTGGTATATCTTTCCAAGAAAACCCATCCGGCGTAGTGCCAGAAGGTACAGCAGAAGGAGTTGCTGGTGCAGCCAGCTTGCACAATCTCTCTTCAGAAAAGCTTGATTTGTATAAGCCAGAATTTAGAAATTCATTATTCATATTTATTTTTCAGTTTTTAAAAATTCTGAATGCATCTGAGAAATCACATCTGGAAGTCTGGTTGCAAAATCTTCGACTATTTCGATTGAAAGCTTTTTAGCTGCCTCGTCATTTTCGAAGTCTGCATTTTTCTTCATCCACTCCACCATCTTTTCTCCTGTCTCATCTTCATCTGCAGCAAGTAAATTTTTCTGAGCAGATTCATCTAGCTGATTCACATATGCTTCCCAAAAAGCATCTATAAATACTTCTAGTACATCTCCTAGAAATTCCTGATCTCTTTCTCCTGTAAGCGGAGGAAGATCTGCAAGCATGACTGCTTGTGAGAGAAACTCTGAAAATTTTGATCTGAGAGCCGGTGATAAGATTTGGTTTTGGTCCATTATGTTTTTATTTATATTTAATTTTTAGCGTTTCATAAATTTTGTTGCACCATATCCTGCTAACGCAGCTAGAGGCACTGGGAATCCAAGAAATGCACCTGCAACTGCAGCAAGTGCAATTGGCTTTCTCTTCTCTACAACATCTTGTCCTACTTTCTTAGCTGTCCTTCCGGTACCTTTTGCTAATTTAACTGGATAGTTATAAAAAATATTTTTCAAAGATACTGGGTTTTTATCACTTGCAACCACTCCTTTCCCTGCCCACCAGACACCTCTTGCAGTACCCCTTAGACCATTAATTCCAACCCTTCTCCAAGGTTCGAACATCTTATCTGCTCTTGCAAGACTATTCCTTATAGAATCGACATATATCTCTGGCGCATCACCTCTAAGAAGTGATGCAAGAACTTCTTTTAATTTTTCCTGCTGTCCTAAAACAGATTCTATAGATTTATCGTCACCTACTTCTGGCAACCTACCCTTGAAAGAATAGAGAAGATTTTTCGCATGTTTTTTCGCAAGCAAAGCAGAAACAGTCCGCATGTGCTCGTGTGTTCCAGAATGGTATTCTGGAATATGAAGCCTTTCTGTAGAAGCTCCTACTCTACTCTTAAGTGCATAGTAATAACTAAGCAGTTGTTCAAAGTTTGCCTGCTCAAGAATTGGGCCATCCGCTCCTACCGGAATAGAAAATGCACCAGCAATAGAATTTATCACCCTGCGTATTTTTGGCACACTTCTGAGTCTAAAACTTCTTCCAGAATATATTCTATCCTCCCAGAAAGAAGAATCATTTACATTTCCAATAGCCTCAGGACCCCAAGCGCCACGAGTGGCATCATTTACTATTTCATCCATATTCATATCCATAGCATTTCTTGCCATAAGTTCATTCGCAGCCTTTTGGGACTCGTCTTTATTTAATCCCTTACCCTTGAAGTAGCTTTGATAAACAGCATAAATTGCACTTGCGCCTTGTGGCGCACTACTTGAACTCTCCTGCAGACTTTTCAGATCTGCACGATACTCTTCTTCTGTTTTTAGCTGTGGAAATGTAGATTTTATATCTAAAATTAGAGCTCTTATATTAGTATCTACACTAATCTTACTTTCATCAATTTTCACTGGAGACACCTTTTCATCTATTAAATCAACAAGTTTTCCAAATCTCGAAACATTAAGTTCACTATTAGGCAATGCTTTTATTGCCAGATATAAGGCAGTCAATGTTCTTCCTACACGATCTAAATCTACAATTGCCCTTTGTACATTGGCTAAATCATTAGCAAGATAGTTGGCAGTACTTTTAGCAGCTTGAACAGAAGATACTGTAACTGTATGACTTTTAGCAAAAAGTGATTTTAGTGTTATTGGAGAGCCAGCAACAAATGCATTCAATGCAATTATGTCATCAGGAATATCTGTTTCTTCTTTCTTTAAGTTCTCCATAGTCCAATCCGCTCCAGAGACAGGAGAAATTTCCTCTCTCTCCAAAGAGCTTATTAACTTTATTATCTCTAATCTTCTACTAGCATTACTCATCTCATCACTATTATCAGAAGCCCCCAAAACATCACTAAGCGCTCCATCTTGCTGAATCATTGCCATAGCAGTTGCTGCATCCCATGCATTTATGTCTCCATTTCTTATTGAGTTACTGAATTTATGCAAAGAATGTTGATTATTGGCAATATTAGACAATCTCTGTCTTCCAATTGGATTTATAATTAACCTAAAAGCTCTTTCGGCAAGCTTTTCGCATACATCATCAAAATTACCACTGCCTGGCGCAGGCATTGTTCCTGTATTTTGCAAGCCATTGGGCGTGACATCTACAAACCTATCCCAAACTCTACCATCCCGAGGATTATTATATTTCAAATAGTCTTCTAATTCATCTGCTGAATTAAGCGCATTCTGCTCCTCAGTAGATCTACCTGTAACCAAAACAGATTGAGATAAGTCGGCAATAAGATTTCTAAATTTTAATCTTATATTATATCCCTCAAAATTATTTATAATCGGATCCTCCGCACTTGAATTTAGCACATAAATCTCTGTACTTAAGCCTGAATATATAATTTTAGCATCATCTTTATTGATATGTGATCCTCTGCCAGCTACGTCTGGCACAAGTCGTATGCCACAATCTTCAAATGAACCACTCGTCATTCTGTCTAACGCTTCATCTCTATCATAAGAGCCTTTCCAAAAAGCATGATCCGCATCCACAATTACTGTTGTACATCCAAACGACAGATTTATATCTTTTATAACTACATCGCTTGGCTTTAAATCTACAGGATAATCCTCTGTATCCAACCTATACACACTTGGCCAAAAACGATCTAAGAGCTCTCTTACAACTTCATTTGGCAAAGAATTTCTTACAGCTTCCATAACTACCTCTGTTCTCTGTGGCTGAGCCATGCTTTCTACTGATCTATTTCTAACCTCTGAAACAGACTCTATTTCACCTTGAATTGTAGAACTAAGAGCATCGTCCACAAGGCTTCTACTATTTATCAAAATTGCATTCAATCTATCTTTTATGCGCTGTGCAATTTCCTCCGAATTCATAGAGTTCAAAGAGTTCAAATCCACACCAAGCAATTTCTCTACAACAAACCTCTCCGCACCTATAGCATCCTGAATAGTTTTGCGGCTAGCAGCCACTACATCCTCCACTCCAGGAATTACGTTTTCTTCTGCCGCATCCGATGTATTATTTGTGTTTTGGTCTTCTGCCATGAAATCTTTATATTATAGCAGAAAACGGCTTTTCGACCAACTGCCAATAATCACCTAAAACGCATCTACAAGACAAAAAATGGCAATTCAGCCAAATCTAAGCCGCCATACTTCTAGAACTTTCTACATTTGCCCCCTTTGCAACTTTATCTGGTGCCTTTCTGAGTAGCTTAGTTATTTCTGTTTTTACCCCCGGTTCTCTAGTCGCATCTCTAGCTTGTTTGAGCTTAGTATAAATTTCAATCATTGTATTTAAACTTTCTTGTGATCCAGGATTTTCTCTAGCTCTCTCTATAAGCTCTCTAGATCTTTCTAGTGCTTCGCTTGGATCTCTTTGTGTTTGAGCATAAGCCGTAAATGCTCTTTCTGCATCTGTAATAAAACTCTCAGATTCTGATCTTCCTATTACATCTGCATCAGATTCTTTACTCGATGTCTTAGTCTCATCTGGAGATATACCACTAAGTTGCATTACTTTGTGAATACTTCTTCCTATAGCCGATGTCATTCCACCCACTCTCTTTGCAAGTCTGCGAGCAAAGCTTGCATCTGGGGGTGGGGTAGGGCTGTAAAGATTGATTCCAGTTGCCATCAACTTACATAATACCATTATTTCAAGCTTTTGTAAATTACTGTATTATGTAGCCAATGGAGCTAATAGCTGTAAAAACTGGCATCATCAAACCCGGAGGAAATATTTGTGAAGCAATTATTGAGCGATCAGTGATCCGCGGTCCGCGGTCCGCAGATGACATAGTTGTTATTTCTTCCAAAGCAATCGCAACATCGGAAGGCAGAGTTACAAACTTAAAAAAAATAACACCATCAAACATCGCAAAAAATTATTCAGAGAAATGTGGAAGGTCACCTGAATTTTGTGAAACTGTTTTAAATGAAATTGAATTTAGGAATGGGAAAGTTGTTGGAGTTTGTCCGGGGGCGATGTTTACTTCTCTTAAGCCAAATGGAATGGATGGAGAAATATTATGTGCAAATGCTGGGATGGATGAATCGAATATCGAAAAAGGTTATGCAGTAGGGTGGCCAGAAGATCCAGTAGTTTCAGCATCTGAACTAAGAAAAAATATTAAAGCCTCCATCATAATCTCCGATTCATGTTGCAGACCAAGAAGGTGGGGGGTTACAGCTTTTGCGCTAGCTGTAGCGGGAATTGATCCATTGCATGATCAGTCTGGAAAGAAAGATTTGTTTGGTAGAGAACTTAGAATTACAAAAGAAGCAACTGCAGATCAGCTAGCTACTGCTTCAAATATTCTTATGGGAAACGCAGGTCAATGTGTGCCAGTAGTTATAGCAAGAGATCATGGAATAGAATTAAGTGATTACGAAGGGTGGGTGCCGGGGATTAGTGCTGGAGAGGACTTATTTAGTAGAATTATTTGAATATATATTTTATGTACATTAAGTATTTTAGGTATCTTAGGTACATTAGGTATTGTATATCGTGCATGCTGGGTGTACATTTGTACACATGTATAAGAAATATTCAGATGGCTTTAGAAAATTAATAGCGTGGCAAGAAGCTCATAAATTAACACTGAATATATATAAAATTACTAAGAATTTTCCAAGAGAAGAAATTTACGGCATTACCAGTCAGTTAAGAAGGGCATCTAGCTCTGTTGCTGCACAGATTACAGAAGGATCTAGAATGCCAACATTAAATCATCGTAAATCATATTATGATCGAGCTTATTCATCTGTAGTTGAAGTGGATTATTTTTTAGAACTAAGTAAAGACCTCGAATAT
>JABICL010000047.1 GCA_018652265.1 Candidatus Peribacteria bacterium | reverse complement strand
TTGCCATCCGTAGTCGCAGCGACTTTGTGTTTATTTTTTTAGGCACCCTCAAAAGTCTACGGATGACATCCTACGCTGCGCGTAGGATGGTAGGCCAGCTGGGAATTGAACCCAGGACCGCCCGCTTATAAGACGGGTGCTCTAACCTCTGAGCTACTGGCCTTCATACCCATATTTTACACCAAACTTCATCTACAAGCTCTACTTGTGTTTTACTTGAGTGAAATCTAGTTCTACTGGCGTTTCTCTATCAAAGATCAATACAAGAACTGTGACTTTACCTTTATCGATGTCTACTGAATCTACACTACCTTCGTAATTCTTAAACGGACCATCAATAATTATTACAAAATCTCCAACTTGGAAATCACTCTTGTATTTTGCCTCCTGCTCTCCAATTCTTCTCTGAATTACACCAAACTCTTCTGGAGTTACAGATACTGGAATATTTTCTGATCCCACAAAACCAGTAACATTTGGAGTGTTTCTAACTACATACCAACTTTCATCTGTCACAATCATGTCTACTAATACATATCCTGGGAATAATTTCTTCTCTATTTCTACTGGCTCATTCTTCTTGAAAACTATTTGCTTCTCTTTTGGAACCTGAACATCAAAAATATAATCTTGCATGTTCATAGATTCTATTCTCTGTCTTAGAGACTTTTCTACTGCATCTTCGTAACCAACGTAAGTATGCAATACATACCAATTTCTTCCGGCATTTGGATCTTGTTTTCCCATCTATGCAAATTGGAAAGCGACTGCAACAACTCTACCTAGTAGAAAATCTACAACTCCGTAAGCCATAGCAGTACACAAAGTAAATATGATTGTAATAATAGACAACCTAACAGCTTGTTTTCTAGTAGGCCATCTAACGTGGTGGAGCTCACTTACTGCTCCACGGAAGTAATTCATTGTTAATTCAATAATTTTCATATTTCTGGTGGTATATGTTAGCACTTATTTCGAAAAAGCCCCCACGGGACTTTCTGACTCCAGATTACGCAAGAAAGTGCGTCTATGCAAGTTACTAATACCTTTTTTAGATATTGCATCAAAATGTGCCTCTGTGCCATATCCCTTATGTTCTGCGAATAGGTATCCAGGCTCTACAATATCTTCATCCTTCATAATATGATCCCTGGTCACTTTTGCGATGATAGATGCTGCAGCAATACATTTTTCTTTTTGATCTCCTTTTATTACAGAAGAATGTGGAATATCAAACCAAAACTTATCTCTACCATCCACTAGTAAATATGTTGGTCTAACAATTTTACTTAATTCTTCCACAGCAATCTGCATTGCTTTCTCTGTGGCAGCAAGTATTCCATCCGAATCTATAAACCCTGCATCAACTATGCCAACTCCATAAGGAAAATTATTTACCAAATATTTAAACGATTCTTCTCGCTCTTTTTCTGTCATCATTTTTGAATCTGTAATCTTTACGGAAGTTATTTTTTTATCAGACAAATGACATGCTGCCGCAACCACCGGTCCAGCTAGAGCGCCTCTGCCTGCTTCGTCTATACCTGCAATTACATGTTTAATGCTCATTGCTAATTTCTTCTGAAATAATTTCTCTTACAACTTTTCTCTCATCCCATTCAATACTTCCTTCTAATTTATTCATAGTAGAAAAAGGTCCCATTCCACAGAAAACAATCGCATCCCCTTCTCTAGCATTTTTTACAAGAAACCTAATCCCCTCTTTTCTATCTTCGATCTTATGAGCCTCAGTAATACTTTGATTTATTCCACTCCAAACTTCTTCTAGAACTTTCATAGGATCTTCTCCGTAAGTTTCATCTTCTGTAACCACAACGACATCTGCACATTCTGATGCTATTTTCCCAATCTCTGGACGCTTCTCCTTCATACGATTACCACAACTACTGCATAGAACCATCACTCTTCCATTCTCACCTACAATTTTTTGTAATGTCTCTAAGGTTTTTCTGTATGAATTAGAAGAAACTGCAAAATCTACAAATGCATTAAATTTCTGTCCTTCATCTATCCTCTCCATTCTTCCAGGAAGAGACTTAAAATTCTCTAAAGATTCAATACATTCATTAATTGGGATGCCAACAGACGAAGCACAACTAATTGCGCACAGTGCATTTTCTAGATTAAAAATTCCTGGAATATTTAGCTCAAGATCAAAAACTTCTTCTCCCCTATGAATCTTTGCACTGGTCGTAAATTCATTGGCACTAATATCACTCAACCAAAAATCATAGCTTTCCTCGAGTGTTCGCTCACAGCGAACATCGAGAGGCCCCCTCTCCACTCGCCCTTCGACAAGCTCAGGACTCGGTCGAGGAGAGCGCAAACTATAAACAACCGTCTCCTCAGATTCAATATTCAAATACTTCTTCATGCTCTTATCTCCTCCATTTAGAACTTTCACTCCCCTGCCCTTAAGCATCTCAAATAACTTACCTTTATCTTTTCTATATTGCTCAATGCTCTTGTGATAATCCAAATGTTCGGAGGTAACATTTGTAACCCCAGAAACAGAAGGATAAGCGTAATTTAGCCTTCCCTGAACAAGGCCGTGAGACGAAGCTTCTATGACTGCATATTCACATTTTTCTTTTACTAATCTTTTCAGGAATTTTTGTAAAACAAATGGACTAAGTGATGTGAGGTGAGTTTCGTTCTCCTCTTTCTCATTCATAACTTGCACAAACGCAGTCGAAGCTGACCCCACTCTCCTACCAGAAGACATGAGTATATGATGGATCATTCCAACTGTCGTTGTCTTTCCATCTGTGCCTGTTATAGCCACTACAGTCAGCTTCCTGGCTGAGAATCCATTTATAGCTGCTGCTACGAATGCTTTTGCATAATGCCAGGAAAGCCTAATAAAGCTTCTTTCTGGCACGATTTTTCTTATAAAGCTCATAATTACCATTCACGCACAATTGTATCTCACAAATACCTAAATGGCTCTAAATTGCTAGAATATATTTATATGTTATAATATAACTATATGGCAGATGGAGCACCAGACACACTTCTGAAACTAGAAAGAATTTTGGCAGGAGAAATAGAGTTCAAAAAAGAAGTCGATTTCGAGCTTAGCACTGCAGTACTCAATACAATCAGAGCAGATGTAGAATCTGCTAGAAACCAATTCGATGCAGAAGAAAATGTCGATACTATCGTTCAAGAACTGCTTGAACATGTAAAAACGATACTAATCGTAGACGAAGAATAGACTTCTAATTCTTATTTCATTTCTTCCTTTTTCCTTTCTTCTTACCAGAAGACTTTTTTTTCTTATCTGATTTTTTTTCTGAGCATTCTTTTTTATCCGAAAGACAAAAATCAAAAACCCACTTCTGTAACCAACCAAAGGCTTGGCTTGCAACTTGCACAGGAGCCATAACCATTTCCTCTACTTCTGCTGTTATATCATTCAATCTTTTAGCAATCTGCCTAAGATCCATCACCACAAATATCAGGTGATACAAAAATATCGCAAGCAAAAATCCCACCAGTCCAACTGAGATGATGGAAACTAACATGAAAACGTCTCCTAATGTTTCAATCATGGTATACACTGTATCAGTTCACAGGCTATGCGCAAGACCCTTATTCTTCTATCGGCTCCTATAAAGTTTTTCTTGATTTTGCTTATAAAGATCTACCAAAAAACACTTTCACCAGACCACGGAATATTTTCTTCTTGTTATCCATACGGATTTTGTAGACATCATCCTACTTGTTCACAATTTGCAAAAGAAAAAATAGAATCAGAAGGAATTATAAAAGGCTGCACATTATCTATGCTCAGGATTATTAGATGTAATCCATTTTCTAGAGTTAGTGACGAGCGCACGAAGGAAATTTGTTGTAGAATACGCGCAACCGGTCAATAACATCACTGCGGGCGTCGTATAATGGTTATTATGTCAGCCTTCCAAGCTGAAGATGGCGGTTCGATTCCGCTCGCCCGCTCCAATCTACCTCTTCAACACACTCAAGAAAGCCTCCTGAGGAAGCAGGACTTTCCCCATAGCCTTAAGTCTATCCTTCCCCTTCTTTTGTTTCTTAAGCAGCTTATCTTTCCTAGTCCTATCTCCACCATAAAGTTTCGCGGTCACATCTTTTCTGAGTGCAGACAAAGTTTCACGAGCAACTACCTTACCTCCAATTGCAGCCTGTATAGGAATCTGGAATTGCTGACGAGGTATTACTTCCTTTAGCTTCTTGCAAACTGCACACCCTGCAGAATTAGCTTCTGCTTTGTGAACTATGGTACTTAGTGCATCTATAGGATCTCCAAGAAGCAGAATATCTAATTTGACTAAGTCCCCTGCTCGAAATCCAATAAGGTCATAACTCATAGAGCCATAACCAGAAGTAAGAGATTTTAATCTATCAAAGAAGTCTAAAACTATTCCCTGTAAAGGAACTTCGAAATGCATAACAACTCTATCTGCATCTAGATACTCATGAGATAAATACACACCCCTACGCTCCTGAACCAATTTCATCACACCTCCCACATCAGAATCCGATCCGACTATTTCCAGCTTTACCCAAGGCTCTCGAATTTCTTTTATATTTGTTCTATCTGGAAAATCTGCTGGATTACTTATAACAGCAACATTCTTATCTTCTTCTTTGAGCAAACTTGAACGAACCACAGAAGATGGATTCTTAGCTTGCAATACAACTTCATAATTCACACTTGGCGCAGTTATTATCACATCACAGTCATATTCTCTTTCGAGTCTCTCTTGAATAATATCCATATGTAAAAGTCCCAAAAATCCACATCTAAATCCATTTCCAAGTGCAGCATTTTGTTCTGGCTCTATATTAAGCGCAGCATCATTTAGAGATAATTTCTCAAGAGCTTCTCTAAGTAAATCAAAGTCATCTGCATCATTTGGATAAAGGCCTGCAAAAACCATAGGCTCTACAACTTTGTAGCCAGGAAGAGGCTCAAGATCAGGAGAAGATGCAATAGTATCACCCACTCTGGCATCAGCAACGTCTTTTAAGCCAGTAACGACGTAGCCAATCTCTCCAGCAGATAAAGTCTTGGTAGCAGAGTACGACGGAGAAAAACATCCTACCTCACCTACAGTTATTTCTTTCCCCGTACCTAGAAATACAGATTTAACTCCTCTTTTTAATTCTCCACCTATCACACGAACATAGGCGACTACTCCACGGTAAGGATCAGATATTGCATCAAATATCAAAGCTCTAGTACCACCTGAATCATCTAATTTGGGAGCAGAGATCTTGTCTACCAAAGCATCCAATACTTCTCCTACTCCAGTTCCATCTTTTGCTGATATACAAAATATTTCCTCTTCACTACAGCCAATTAACTTAACGACTTCTTGCGTTACCTTATCAACATCTGCTGCAGGCAAATCTATTTTGTTTAATACAGGAACTATTTCCAGATTGTGCTCTAGTGCAGAATACAAAGTTGCAAGAGTTTGAGCTTGTATACCTTGTGATGCATCTACCAGAAGTATTGCGCCTTCACATGCAGCAAGACTTCTACTTACTTCATATCGAAAGTCTGTATGTCCTGGAGTATCTATTAGATTTAGTTGCACGCCTTTGTGAGTCATTCTTGCTGGCTGCAGCTTAATTGTGATTCCCCTCTCTCTTTCAATATCCATTGTATCTAGTAGCTGTTCTTTCATTTCACGCTTCTGCACAGTTCCTGTCACCTCCAGAAGTCTATCTGCAAGTGTAGATTTTCCATGATCAACGTGCGCGATAATGCAAAAGTTTCGTATATCCATTTTGATTTATTTTATTAGGGCTTGTTTCAACTTCTCCTCACCAAACTCTGCAAGTTTAATGAATTTATGACTTTCGTCTAATAGTTTCTGGCTACTTATTTCCAAAGATTCACGAATAAGACTATTTGAAAATTTATTCAAATCACATGACAAGCACTCAGATATTCGAGCAATTGAATCTAGCTTGTCATTTTCTTTTTGAAAAATTGATATGAACGGTATGCCAGATGAGAGCGCTGCTAATGCTCCATGATAACGTTGCGTGATTACAATGCTAGAAACAGAAATGAAACTTGCGAGAGATTGAAAATTTCTAACCTCAACCGTATTACCATTCAATGCTCTAGAAAGGGTTGTACATAATTTTTGTTCTTCTAAATTTGAGCTCTGCATAGACACTACATTTATCTGACAATTTTCCCTTTCAAACCCTTCAAATTCTTTCACAAAACGCATGATTCCACCCCCTTCCCATTCTGTTGATAACCTGGGGATAACAGTGAACACTTTTTGTGTACGAGAATCTATTTCTTGGCTTTCTAAAAGCAAAATCGAAGGATCAAACGATTGAATAACTTCTTTATTCTTTTCCACCTTTTTCGAATTCTCATCCGAGTAAACCCTGCTTTTCATTAACATGTCATTTACACGATCAAATGAAACATAATCTCTCACACTTATAAACTTCGAACGCCTTATAACCCATCTAGAAAGAATCATTCCAAGCTTAGTTTTAAAAGGTCCAATACCTTGAAAAGCTAGATATATTGGTTTTCTAAAAACCACTGCAAACAAAGCATGTACGAACCATATCCAGCACGCCCTCACAGATTCTGCATCTGTAAATAGTGATCCCCCACCAAATACCATTCCATCTGACTTTCTGAGTGCATTAACAGTTTTTATCCAACCAAAAGAAAAGAAGGATTTAATTCCAGACGGAAATCTTGAAATTCCAACTTCTGAATCATCTGAGCAAACTATCCAGTCTATATCTGAAAACCTCTCTAGAAAATAATCCTTGAGAATCTCATCTCCCACATTTCCTACCCCATAATTACCAACGAGAAGGTATCGCATACCTGTGATTATAG
The DNA here is from genome assembly GCA_018652265.1 of Candidatus Peribacteria bacterium. Lineage (GTDB taxonomy): Bacteria > Patescibacteriota > Gracilibacteria > Peribacterales > Peribacteraceae > JABICL01. Next base: position 52,333 of record JABICL010000047.1, on the reverse strand, counting down.
GGGTAACGAAGCAGAAATGCAGTTATTGAATATATAAAGCAGCAAGCAAGCAGGCGGTATTTTTCTGATTAAAACACCAAAACTAGCAAGCATGCCGTTTTATATTGCGTAAGCGATCTTTCAGCAGTCACGTGTCTTATTCGAATAAAACCTAAAAAACGACTGTACCAGATAAAATTGAGCTGCGTTGATCGCGGCGCAATATGAAACATTCAGCATGCGAGCGGACCTTATTTAGAATCTTTAGATTTCTGTGTTTCCTCTGACTCCTTGGAATCATCTGACTCTTGAGCCTCAACTTCTTCAACCTCTTCTGTTTCCTCCGGCTCCTCTACCTTTTGTTCTGCGACCGCTACTTTAAACTCATCTGCAGTAGTAAATCTTTCACTAAGCCTTGCTGCCTTTCCTCTTCTTCCACGTAAGAAGAAGAGCTTTGCTCTACGAACCTTAGCAACTTTGATAACTTCTACTTTAGTGACATTTGGAGAACACATTGGGAAAACCTTCTCTACACCTACGCCTTCTACGATCTTTCTAACTGTAAAAGATCCATCTGTAATACATCTTCCTTTGTGTACTGCTATGACCAAACCTTCAAAAATCTGCACCCTCTCCTTCTCACCTTCTACTACTTTCTGGTGAACACGAACAGTATAACCAGATCTTACTTCTGGGAATGGTCTACTGAACTTCTTTGCCTGTGCCTGAAGAACCATGGACATAGCCCGAATACTCTAGTCCAAAACCCACAAAACCCCAAATTAAAAAACGGTGTTTTATTGCCCCTACAATGCTTCGACACGTACTTCGCCCTTCGACAAGCTCAGGATGACAAAGCAGAACTTAAAGCTAGTTCGCAAGCTCACTTTGCTTCCAGTTCTACTCGCTCAGCACGGCTCAGCATGACATACCAGGTAGCAAGCGTGCAGGTGGTATTTTGCGTAAGAAATCATTCTTGGGTACCAATATATTATCAATCCCATGTTGATTTCGTCGCATATACCACCTTAAGCACGCGAGCGAACCTTATTCAGAATAAAAATTAAGCACGCGAGCGAACCTTATTCGTAACACGATCTCAGAACTAGCTTACAACCGCCTTCGCCTCCGACATCTCCTCCTGAATAGTATTGTAAGCCACAACGTGTGTAGGAGCTTCTACTATTTCTCTTATAAATTTGTCCTTCAAATTTAATCTATATAAGAAATCTGGAACTGAGAATATTGAATACTTTACGTTCTGAAGAGATGGATCTCTCTTTAATATCTTTTCTACTTCATCTCTACCTACCTCTCCAACTATCAAAACATCCACTCTGTCATCTTCACCTACAAATACCCCTGCAAGAACTAAGAGCTTAAGTCCTGGTAATTTCTTTATCTCAGATATAACTGCAGTCTCCCCCTGCGTTGCCTTACCAAACATATTTCTGAGATCAGAATAAAGTGGAAAATCTGAATTTACACGGAAATATTTTTTTCTATTTCTAGTTCTTGATTTTACCAATCCTATGTTCTTCAAATTTTCAAGCTCCCTTCTGACTGAGTTTATCTGTTCATTTAGAAGTCTAGTTAATTCCCTTATAAAATATTCCTGCTCTGGATGCAGAAGAAAGGTCGATAATAGCTTTATTCTTGTTGTCGAACTAAACAGTGATTTTAGTACATCTCTCACAGAAATTCTTTTTGGAAAATTAACTACAGTACGATCACAAATAGTATTCATCTATGAACTTAAGATCAAGAAAAGTATTCAAGGTCCTGTTGTGGCAAAGGTGGAAATGTGTTGGGACCATATATTGAGCAAATAATCTGATCAATATCCCCTATATGAATAAGTTTTGTATTCAAATTTTTCCCCTCCGTCAAGCCACATTCATACCTAGAGAGTATCTCTAAATCGAGAAATACTGTATACTCATGAGATTTATATACCCAAATACAAATCAATCTAGTGCTAAGAAAAAAAATTGTAGTAGCGGCATCACTGCTAATTGCAGCAATAGTCTCTGACCTTCTAATAGGCGGAGAACAAATGCTTGTACCACTCGCTCATGCTGCACCTTCTACAGGTGGCACATCCCCTATTGGATCAGGTGTGCAAAAAGCTGTAGCTGTGATCTTGGAAATAGTAGTAGTAATCAATTGGTTTTCACTAACCATGATTCAATGGCTTCTGTCTCCCGAAGCTCTTTTTGGTCCAAACTCTGCAATACAAGAGGTGCTTAGAAACATATGGATTACTTCTAGAAATATAGTAAATGGAATATTTGCATTCATACTTCTATTTGCTGGAATGTATATGATACTAAGAGCTGGAGAAGAAGGAATGTCTAAGATTAAACAGGGCCTTCCTAAATTTGTACTAGCTGTGATATTTGTTAATTTCTCATGGTTCTTCCCTAGAGTAATTCTGGATGTATCCAATGTAATGACTGCAACGATCTATCAGATTCCAAATCTAGTAAATGGATATGATCGTGGAGCAATGGAATGTTATGCAGATCTAGGAGCAGATAATGCTATTGGAGGAGTTGGTGAAGACGCAGATGAATCATGTAAATACGTATGGAATGTAGATTTTTTCCCATGTGATGGAGGCAGTGGTCCTTGTATAGGACCGCAGCCAAATGGAACACCATTTAGAGGAAGGTCATTTGGAAAAATGTTGCACATATATTACGAAGACTGGAACACTGTTATGCAAACAGGAATGATTCCTGGAGGAGGTCCAACTCAAATAAGTGGAGCTGATATGATCATAAATGGTTTGGCTACAAACTTCGCTAAGCTTCCTCTGTATGGCGTAATGGAAACTCAGCAACTTGCAATTGGGGCTCGGACCAGAGTAGGAGCATCTGCAAATATACTCGCACACTTCAAGACGCTATTTCTGATAATTTTGCAGCTGATATTTGCTCTGGCTGTAGCATTACCTCTTCTTGCGATGATGTTTGTGCTTGTAGCCAGGATAATTGTTCTTTGGCTCTGTATAGGATTTATGCCATTTATATTTGTAGGATATGCAATGGGAGGTCCTCTTGGACAATTAAGCTTTGGAGGAGAGGAAGGTCCGAATATATGGAAGAAATTTGTTACATATGCATTTTTACCCGCACTTATAGCTGTCCCATTTGCAGTTGGATTTACACTAATTAGTGCTCTCTATTATTATCAAGGTGCAATAGTAAATGCGAGCAATGCTAACCTGCCTCCAATAGTTCTAAATGGAATTAACATACTTGGATTCTATAGTTTTCATCAAATGTTATGGCTGATGATGACAATAGGAATTATATGGTTTGGAACTTTTGCAATGCTCGAAAAAGACAGCCTTGCATCTTCCTTCACTGGAGCTATTAAGGGAATTGGACAGTCTGGATTTAAGACTGCTGTAAATGCAGCTGGATACGCACCTATTATGCCTATGCCAGGAGGAGAAAAGGGAGGTCTGTTTGATTACAAGAATATGCTTAGTAGAGCTGGACAAGGCAATCCAATGGTTGCATTTGGAGGAGGTAAAGGCAAAGATGTTGAAAGCTCCGCAACTGAACCACTAAATAAAGGACAAGTAGGAAAATTATCTAGTGATATTGGTAATAGAATCGGCGAACTTAGAACCGTTCTAACGGGAACAAATTCAGGGAATGCAACAGACAAGAAAAAAGAGTTTGCAAAGAAGGTTTCCGAACTATCACAATCAACAGACACAAAAATAAGTGTAGATGAAGCAATGAAGGTCGCATCAAATCATGAAATGGTTAAACATCTGATTAACTCATCTACAAAACTGACAGATGCGGATAAGAGCGACATGATATCACAGGCTAAACATTTTGAAGGTACTAGCAACATAGATGTCAAAAATGACATTAAATTTGAAATACCACCAGGTTCAAGCGAAAACGAGGCAGAAAAATTAGCAGGACATAAAGCATCAACATACATAGGAAATGGACCAATTACTTTGGATGATGTTGTTGAAAAACTTGAAGACAGAAGAGCTGGAGCAGCACCATTGGTAGTACAGGGAATAAATAAAATCCTAAAAAAGATAGAAGATTGGGAAACTGAAGGAAAAACTGCAGAGCAAATTGCTTCAGAACTTAAAACACAATATCCATCACCATAATAAATGACAAAGCCAGCACCAGAATCGGCATCAGGAGATATTGAGTTTCCAAAACTCAAGTCTCATACAGATCTCCTGGTTCCAGAGGAAAGACAGAGGCAACTAATAGCGAATATGGAAGATAAAGAAAGGCATGAAGCAGAGAAGAGCATGCTATATTTACAAAACAGCGTACTAATGAGTGCCAGTGTTCCTACGGTAGATTCACATGGAAAAGTAGATATGGAACCGACATATCAGCATCAAAAACATGTTTTATCTCATAGGAGAGATACGGCTAATAGATTGCTTATGCAAGTTGATAAGGAACGCAGCGCATTACCAACAAAAAAGGCAAATGCCATTATAGATCTCGGTACTGAAAACCAGAAATCGATAAAAGACCTAACTGATATAGAAGAAGAAATAGAAAAAGCAATTTCTGAAGAGAAAACCAAGCTATATTTCAAAAATGATCCAAATATGCCACACTTCGGAGAAATATATTTAATGGAACAAACATTAGCATCACTAAAAACGCAAATAAGCCAAAAGGCATCTCCAGAGGTTCAGGCCATGACACTATCTAGAATACAAATGGTAGAACATCAGCTGGCACTCATAAAAAGCAGAGATCCATCGGGATATATGAGAGCGCGTTGGGAAATACCCCTTAGAAACAAAGAAAAACAAAGTGCACCTTATAAAGCAGGAAAAATGTTACTTCTTGGAGGAGCTGGCCTTATGTTTACACTTAGTGCAATTACAACTGGAAAAAAGATAGCAGGAGGAGAAGATCTGGAATTCACAGATGCTCTTACTTTGGGATATGGACTTGCAACTATGAAACTTGCAGGAGTAGATATGTCCAAAAAAACAGAGCTAAAAGAGGCTACGAGGCTTGCACAAAATCTAGCAAAAACAGAAGGATTTGCATCCCTTATGGAAAGAATGGGGCCAGTTACAACAGGAGATGCATTTGATGAAGCCTGCACACTACTTAATGATGATAACGATAAAAGAAAAGAGCTCGAAAAAATACTAGAGCAAAACTCATCTAAAAGATCTCTCACGAAAGAATTGCTTTTTAAATTTTTAGGCGAGGACGATAAAAATAAATTATACATCGCACTCGCAAAAGACAATGTGTCCGATCGAGATAGACACATGTTTATGTCAAAAGCTCTGGAGCTTAGGAAAGATGTGGATAAATTGCGTGTGATAGTAGAAGAAACAAGGCCCTAAGACTTCTTCTTAAGCTCTTTTACGTAACCCTCTATCACATCACCCTCTTCAATCTGAAGATTGCAATCGATACGCATTCCGCATTCGCTTCCTTCTTTTGCTTCTTTTATATCTTTTTCCACACGTTTCAGAGAAGTAATACGGCCAGTACCTATTTCTTTGTCATCTCTCTTAAGTCTAAATGGAACTCTCTTCAAATATCCATCTGTAACCTTTCCTCCAACAACTTGCTCTGATTTCTTTCGGAAGAAGACTCCCTTTACTTCTAAGTGGCCCGTAACAGTTTCTGTCTCCTCTTCTTCTACCATTCCTTCAAGTAATCCTTCTACTTCATCTAGAAGTTCATATATAACTCCGTACGTACGAATCTGAACTCCATTCTCCTGTGCTATTTTTTCTACATGAGATGAATATGAAACATTGAAACCTAAAACTATTCCATCACTCGCAGCTGCAATCATTACATCGCTCTCTGAGATGCTTCCTACAGAACTGTGAATTAGTTTGGTAGATATTCCACTTTCTGTCTTCATTTTTGCGAGAGAAGCTTCTATAGCTTCAAGTGATCCCAGAGAATCTGCTTTTAGAACTGCTTTTAGAACTGCAAGCTTCCCTTCTGATATACGACTAATTAGATCTCCTATTCCCCTCTTCTTTTGAGCTTCTCTGGCTTCTATCATTTCTACAAGAAGCTTTCTGGCATCGGATTCTTTGTCTACTACCTGCAATATGTCACCTGTCTCTGGAACATCATTTAATCCAGCAATCTGTACAGCTCCAGATGGCCCTACTTCATCTAATCGATTCCCATGAGAATCAATCATAGATTTTACTTTTCCAGATGTAACTCCACATACAAATATATCTCCCACTTTCAATGTCCCCGCATTCACTACAAAAGATCCCACAGGACCGAGTGATGGATCTAGATTACTTTCTATAACTGTAGCTACTGCATTTCTATCTTGATTAGACTTAAGCTCAGATATTTCTGAAAGAATTAGAGCAGAATCTAATAGATCATTTATGCCTTGTCCGGTTTTTGCAGAGCAAAGCACTGTTGGAGTTTTGCCTCCCCAATCCTCTGGTTGTAAATCATGTTGAGCAAGCTCCCCTTTTACACGATCTGGATCTGCTCTATCTGTGTCTATCTTATTTATCGCAACTATTATCGGAACATTCGCATCTTTTGCATGATTTATAGCCTCTACTGTTGTTGGCTTTATTCCTTCATCTGCAGAAACCACGAGTATTACTATGTCTGTGATTTGAGCTCCACGAGCTCTCATAGAAGTAAATGCTTCATGACCCGGAGTATCTAAAAATGTTATCTTCTTTCCGTCGTGCTCCACTTGATGAGCTCCTATTGCTTGTGTAATTCCACCAGCCTCCTCAGAAACCACATCTGTCTCTCTTATAGCATCCAAAATTGCAGTTTTACCATGATCAACATGTCCCATTACAGTTATAACAGGAGGACGATGTGTCATAACAGAATCATCATCTTCTTTTAGAAGTTGTTCTAGATTTCCAGCAAGCAGATTCTCTGCAGAGACTTTTGCCTCCTCCTTCTTTACATCCACACCAAGTTCAGCAGCTACAATTGCCGCACTATCAAAATCTATATCCTGATTCATATTCGCCATAACACCGTTTTTCATTAGAACACTTATTGCTTTAGGAATCTGTACACCTGTTTTCTCTGCAAACTCTTTTACAGTAATTACTTCAGGTAAACATACAACGCCTTCTTTCTTTTTTATTTGCTCCTGTTTATCTGCACCTTTTTTCTTATCTGATTGTCTCTCTGGCAATCTTGCTGTTTTTGCTTTTGGCTTTCTAGATGATTGAGGAGTAACTGCCTTTTGCCTTTCTACTGCTTCTGCAGAAACATCATCTAATGTTAGCTTTCTAAGTACATGAACTCTTTTATTAGAAGAGTCTTCATCATCTGTTTGTTCTTCGGTTTCACTAGGTGCAGCATCTACTGCCTTAGTCTCCACAACACTATCCTCTACTGTCTCCTCTAGCTCATCATCTTCTTTTATTTCTATGCCACGCTTTCTAGCAACAAAACGTAGTATTCCTTGAGCAAGACCATCTGGCACCTCTCTATCTGTTGGCTTTACGCCAAAATCCACCTGCGATAGTTCCCTTCGCAGTTCTTGTCCGGTTATGCCAAGTTTCTTTGCAACTTCAACAAGGCGCATAATCTTTAGAATCTTATCATACTAATTCGCATTCTAAACACCATTAAAGGCCTTATTTAATATGTCATACCTTTTTGCAGAGAGAAAATCTGCACACAATAGAAAGATGGAAAGGATGGAAAAGAGTGAAAGGATTGAAAGGAGAAATCTATATCCGATGATAATGACATTTCCTTTCACTCCTTTAAATCGTTTAAATCCTTTCCATCCTTTCATACGGATAGTCCACATCTATCTGCAATAGATTTGAAGTGTTCTGGAATGGTAGCAATTATAGCTTTTTCTTCTTTTGCGTTTATAGGAACAAATGCAAGTTCTGCAGCATGTAGACATATCTTCTCTACAGAAAATTCTTTGGAAATTCTCTCGCTTGCATCTATAAAATACTTATCATCACCAAGTATTGGATGTCCTATATAACGAAGATGTACACGTATCTGATGAGTACGACCTGTTTCTATTTCACACTGCAAGAGAGAGGCAACATCTGATTTTGATATTACTTTATATTTTGTAATAGCATTTTTACTCGTACTAGTTTTAAAAAGCGACATCTTTGTTCTATTAACTAAGCTTCTACCAACCGGAGCTTCTATTATTGCTTCTTCCTCCTTAGGAATTCCATAACATATAGCAAAATATGTTTTGTTTACCGATCTATCCCTAAACTGCTCTTGCAATTTCTCACATGCATCCTCTGATTTTGCAATAAGCAAACACCCAGTAGTATCTTTATCCAACCTGTGAACCAAGAAAACTTTTTCACCCCTTTCTTCTTCTAGGATCTCTACTAAAGTTTTTTCTGATTTAGTAGTAGCAGCAGGATGCACCGTCAGGCCAGATGGCTTATTGATTACAAAGCAATTCTTGTCCTCATATAAAACATCTATATCCATACGTAAATATTGGCATATTGGAATACAAATAACAAAATTATCTTTTCTCTATTAAATATTTAACCACATCAAGGATTTTCCCATCCTTGTTTCTAGCAACAACAGTAAATCTATTTGTACCATCTTTATAGTTACCAAAATCTTCTTTTGCTATGTAATTCCATGTCTCTTTGCCTGGCTCATATAAAGTCAGAGTAAATCCATTTATACTAAGAGAATGAGTATCTGCAGAAGTTTCACCTTCTATAAGAACCTCGCTATCTGAAGTTATAAAAGTAGATCCATTCTTAGTTGGAGCGATTACCCGCAATGATCCTGGCTCAATATATTCAGATTCATCTCTTATGCCATCTTCTATTTGTACAAGTGGCTCTGCTTTCCAAACAATCATTATTTTTGATGTATCACTAGTATTTCCTGCTCTATCTATAGCAACTATCTCATAAATATTTTCTCCCATACGAACATTTCCTAGCTTAGAATCTGCTATATAGCTCCATTTCTTTCCTGGAACATATTTCTGAAGCCTATATCCATTTACTATGACTCCTACAGCATCTGATGATGCAGTTCCTGATATCTCAAATTCTTCATCACTTATTTGTATGGTATCTCCTGATCCTCCTGGAGATAAAATTACTGGCGCATCAGGTGGGTTAATATCTTGAGAAAGAGATATTGATTGTTCTGCAATTATTAATCCATCTCTGCTTTCTCCTCTTATATCCACAGAAAAACTCTCCTCTTCTGGAAGAGCTATTTCTTTTCTAAATTCTCCATCATTCAAATCTGCATCGTATCCGTTAACTTTAACTGTTTCTATTCGACTGCCAACAGATCCTTTTACAACTACTACGCCTCCTTGTACTAATTCACCATCAACAGGTTCTGAGACTACTAGAAAATCACCTTCTTCATCTGCAGCTGCACTTTCTTCTTTTATTATTATTTCTTCCTTTGGAACTTGTCTGGATGCTAAATACAAATTAGAAGAAAGAATCTTATCATCTAGAACACTTCTAAGCTCATACGGATCACCACCCTCTTCTTTTACTTCTTTTAATCTTATTGGATCTATTATTAGCTGTTGACCTTCACCAACAATCACATTTGCAAATGTTCTACTAGAAATAGTTACTAGTACATTTACTCCAGGACCAGATGAATCAAAAACATAAATATCATCACCTAATATTACTTCGGACCTTGGAGGGACTTCGAAATGTGCTCTTCTGGAAGTAAATTTCCTTTTAATGTTTGATCCTGTACCAGATTCTATAAACAAACCTCCATTCTCTATGCTAAGAGAAATTACAGATGAATCCTGCCCCATGGAAACTTCATTCAAAATAACGTCTGTATTTGTATCTAGTTGAATCCTTGTTTTATCGAAAAAATTAAGTACAGCATATGCACTTCCATCAGTAATAACACGATCTCCATCATAAAGCTTAAGTCCAGATTCAGCTCTTTGCCTATCTTTTTCCCCTCCTATCACAACATCTACTCTTCCCCTATCTCGAACATACAACGAAGTAGGCACCTTGCTTCCGTGTGCTTCTGGAGAAAAAATACGAATCATATGAAATCCAGCCCAAACAAAAACTGCAACAACCAAAATTCCTACCGCAATATTCTTCCATAAGCGCATATTAATACCGCTATTTGATCTGTAAGAAACCTGCCTGCGACGCCTGCGTGATTGTAGCATTGGAAGAGAATTGTAGAACATTACGAAAATTTTGTCTTATAATTTCTCTTCTATCCTAAGCAATTCATTGTATTTGCAGATTCTGTCAGTCCTAGAAAGGCTTCCTGTCTTTATTTGGCCAGCCGCCAAGCCTACAGCCAGATGAGAAATGAAGACATCTTCAGTCTCTCCGCTCCTATGGCTTATAACAGATTGCCATCCAGAAGATTTTGCTAGATTGATGGCATCCACAGTCTCGGTTACAGACCCTATTTGATTTAACTTTATAAGAACTGCATTTGCTGCCTTCTTCTCTATTGCATCTTTTATACGTTTTACATTTGTCACCAATAAATCATCCCCAACCAACTGAACGCTGGATCCAACTTCTTTTTGCATAGAAATAAATCCATCCCAATCGTCTTCACTATGACTATCTTCTATAGAAATTATAGGAAAATCTTTCACAAGCTCTTTATAGTAGGAAGTTAAATCTTCTGAAGAAATCTTTTTACCATCAACATCATAACTCCCATCTGCATAAAACTCAGATGCAGCTGAGTCTAGTGCTAGATTTACCTTGTCTTCATATCCAGCAGACTTTATAGCTTCCATTAGAAGCTCTAGAGCTTCTCGATTTGTTTTTAATCTAGGCGCAAAACCACCTTCGTCACCTACTGCGGTAACATGTCCATTTTCTTTCAATAACTTTTTCAAAGTATGAAATATTTCTACTCCAGCTCTAAGCTTTTCTGAAAAAGAAGAAAACTCAGATGGCACTATCATAAATTCTTGAATACTAAGACCAGAATCAGCATGCTTACCTCCATTTAATACATTCATAAGAGGAGTAGGCATCATTGGAGCATTATTCACTTCGTATTGATCAGCTAGAGATTTCCAGAGCGCCTTTCCTTCGGATACAGCTCTTGCTCTACAGACTGCCATAGAAACACCAAGTATTGCATTAGCCCCTAGTTTTGACTTGTTATCCGTTCCATCCATCTTCAAAAGAACCTCATCGACATTTCTCTGATCAGAAACATCCTTACCAACCAATTCTTTCGCAATTATATCTACATTTGAAACTGCTTTTTGTACTGACTTCCCCATATATACACTCTTATCTCCATCTCTAAGCTCAAGGGCCTCATGTGTACCAGTAGAAGCTCCAGAAGGAACCGCTGCACGGCCAAAAGAGTCATCTGAAAGTAAACAATCCACTTCTATAGTTGGGTTTCCACGGGAATCTAGGATCTGTCTTGCATAAAGTTCTTTGAGAGTAACCATGCTCTTATTTTAATGAACAATTAACAATGTACAATGAATAATTATGGAAGAAATTTTTCCTTAATTATTCATTATTAATTATTCATTTCGCTCGTAGGCATTTTACTAACCACCACCACCCGTTTTTCATGATCCGTATCCCAGTCTTGCATGGCATTCATAATGGTATCGAATTTATAAACATATTCCTCTCCTCTACGAGTACCAGGATCATTGGCTACAAACTTCTCATCAGACGTATATCCACGCAAAACAAGCATATGATAAACAGGGCCTGGCCTATTGAAAAATGGATTATTAAGTTCTCTTCCAGCCGCAGGAACTATTATCACATTTCCATTATCAAGCTCTGATTTCAAATCCTCTACACTCGGATTTTCTACTAATCTTGCAGAAATATTTGGATCTATTTCTAATATCAGATCAAGAACCTGACTTGCAGTTTGATCTACCGGATAACCAAGTATCTCTTCGTTTGCATTAACCAAATCCAAAATACCTGCATCAGCATCTTCTGTATCTATTATCTCATTTCCAAAAGAATATCTAATTGCCATAAGAATCGATGCTTCTTCACATGCTTCCTGATATGGCATGTTCCAATCTCCATGGGGGGCTTGAGTTGTGAAAGGAACATCTAGATTAGTGGTTAGTGAATAGTGGCTAGTGGCTAGATTGTCCTCCGCAGATTTTATCTCAAAATATCTAAATACCTTAGGAGCAACTAACATTGATATAACTATAACTAATCCTACAATGACCAATATTTTTTTATTCTCTATCATCACAAACAATTATAACACCAACCTACTACCCACTAATCACTAACTACTAATCACTCGTCTAAAGCCATTTCCTCCATCCAAAGTAAGCAAGTGCGCCTATTAGTATCAAAAACAAAATTGCTGATATCCCTATAAATGCCCAAGGGTCCTTTGCGTATGGAAGATCTACATTCATGCCGAATATTCCTGTAATTACAGTAAGGGGAAGCATGGTCACAGAGAAAACAGTCAGAATACGAATTATTCTGTTAGTTTTGTTTTGAATCCATGATTCATGCAATCCTTGCAATGCTTCTGTAACCTCTTTTGCCGTCTCGAGCATAGACCACTGACGTTCAATTGCATCCTGTACATCATCGAAGTATATATCTAAATCTTCTGGTATGAATTTTTTACTTTTGTGCTCGAGTGCTGCTACAACTGTTCTTTGTGGAAGTAAAATTCTTCTCATCGCAATAATTCCTCTCTTTAGCTCCAGGATAACTCGAAGTGTTTTTTCTTCGTCTTCCTCTTCAAATAGTGCTCCTTCCAAGGTTTTCAGTTTTTTATTTATGTTATCTATAAGTGGAAAACACGATTCAAAAAATGTATTTATAAGCTCATATAAGAAAAAGCCAGCACCCTGACTCATATATTCCTCTTTTATATCTTCAGAATCTGAAATTTCGTCCCATAGGACATTTAGTAAATTTAGATTTCCATCATGAAGAGTAACTATATATCCATCTCCAACGAACATATGTATTTCTGCATTTAGTATCCTCTTACTACCCTTTTGAAAATAAGGAATATGCAAAACAAGAAATAGATAATCATCATACTCATCTATTTTTGGACGTTCATGCTCACTCATACAATCCTCTATATCAAGATCATGAAATCCATAAGTATTTTTTAGCTCGTTTAAATCTTCCTTGGAAGGACTTACTAAATTATGCCAAGCGAGAGATTTGCATTTCACAGAATCCATGACAATAGAATTTTAAGCTTGTTTAAGACAATTGTCATCTACTAATTGCTTATTTCTTCACTCCTACATCTTTCTCTATAGCATTTATTTCTCTGATCATATCTGGGTCTTTTTGTATCTCTTTCTCTATTTTTTTAATTGCATGCAAAACAGTCGAATGGTCCCTATTTGAGAATCTCTCGCCCAATTGTACCAAGCTCATATTGAGGTATTTTTTACCTATATACATAGCAATTTGCCTAGGAATCATTATATTTCTCATTCTCGAAGTTCCAATCATATCCTGTATAGATACAGAATAATATTTGCTCACACTCTCCAAAATGTCTTCAAGTCTTGCAGCTCTAGCAACTGGCTGTTCAAATCCAATGTCCTCAGAAATTTCTGAAGGATCACGAGAAAGCTTTTTCAAAATATTAACCACAGAACTTAGTGTTGGCATTTGATGTTCAAGTTCATATTGAGCAAAAACTTGCATGAGCACTCCTTCCAAAGTTCTAACACTGTCAGTTACATGTTCTGCTATAAATGCCATAACTTTCTGATCTAGAAATAGCTCATATTCTTTTGCTCTATCATTTAGAATTGCAACTCGTGTTTCATAATCAGGCATTCTGACATCCGCAACCATTCCACGCTCAAATCTAGATTTCAATCTATCTGGAAGTGCATGTAAATCTTTTGGAGATCTATCCGAACTTATAATTACCTGTCTTCCAGATTCTAGAAGAGTATTGAATGTGTGAAAGAATTCTTCTTGAGTTCTTTCTTTTCCTGCAAAAAATTGTATGTCATCTATTATCAAGGTATCGACCTGACGGAATCGTCTTCTAAGCTGTTCCATCTTCTGATGTTTTATTGCTTCTATAACTTGATTGGTAAATTCTTCAGAAGTTGTATAGAGAACAGTGGCCTCAGGATTAGAACCTAGCACTCCATTTCCTATAGCTTGCAGCAAATGCGTCTTCCCAAGTCCAACTCCTCCATATATGAAGAATGGGTTATATTTGCCGCCAGGCTGTGCCGCAACTGCAATCGCTGCTGCATGAGCCAATCTATTACTTCCTCCTACAACAAAATTATTTAAAGAATATTTTGGATTCAGCATTTTACTTCTGAGTCCTTCTGCAATTTTTACCTCTGGTTTGTTTGGCAACTTTCTTCTCTTTTTTGCTGGACTCACTCCTATCAAATCAACAGTTCTCATTTCATCATCTCTAAGAGAAAGATCTACCTTGTAAACAATTTTTTCAACGCTTGAATCGATTTCTCTTGCAGCTTTTAGTGTTGGCTCTCTGTAATGCTCTAAATGCCAATTTAAAAACATAGGCAGAGGAAGTCCTACTATTAAATTATTATCTTCTTTACCAAGAATTGCAGTGTCTTTGAACCAAGTTATAAGCATAGGTCTTTGAATCTCGGACTCCAGCTTACCGAGTATAGAAACCCACATAGATTTTGCCTGGGACACATTCATATCTTATGAGGAAAGTATTCGAACAATATCGCTCCAAGTAACTGCCACCATCACAGCCATCAAAAACATAATTCCAGCAGCATTCGTCATAACTTCTAATCTTCTATTCACTGGCCTTCTAATTATCATCTCCACTACTACAAACACTACTCTTCCTCCATCAAGTGCCGGAAATGGCAAAACATTTAGCACAGCAAGACTCAGGCTAAGAAGAGCAACTAACCTCAAATACACCATAATCCCCTCCTGAACCGAGCTATGTGTTAACTGCGCTATTCCAACAATTCCAGCAATACCCTCTGGCACACCTTGCACAAATATCAGAGATTTAAAAAGCGAAGTAATGCCATCCACAGTGCCAGAAGTCACAGTCCAAGACTCACGCAATGCAAAACACAGTCCTCCAAAAAAACCTACATCTTTCGTTTCTATGTTCGTTGCAATTTTAGAGAGTGCAACACCTGTTTTTCCACTATCTACTTGAACCACAAAAACTTTGTCATCGAACTCTTCATGATTTTGACTATCTGCAAAATATCTTATCTCATACTGAACATTATTCTTGTCTTTTTGAGCTGCCAATACATCATCTACATCCAACACACTATTTCCATCTACAGACTTAAGTATTCCGCCAGTCATAACATTAGCTTCATATGCACCTCCATCTGGAGAAATATCTGTTAGATATAAACCCCATTCCACTACTGTGTCCCCTCTTTCTTCTGCCACATGAAGAGCTTCTACACTTAAATAAGTAGGAGACCAATTCCATAACCAAAATCCTGCGGTATACAAAGATATTGCCAATACAAAATTCATAAATACTCCAGCAACTAGTATCGCTAGCCTCTTTGGAATTGATGCAGCTGCAAAACTGCCCTGCTCGTTTCTCACATTGGGATCCATACTATTTTCACCTTTCATACGCACAAAACCTCCAAAAGGAATCCAATTGAGAGAGAAAAGTGTATTTTTCCATTTGAAAAGCTTCTTAGCCATTGGAGGCAATCCAAATCCGAATTCATCTACAGTGACTTTGGACCACAGTGCTACTACAAAATGGCCAAGCTCATGTATGAGAACAAGTAATGTCAGTAATACGAGAAATGCTATTGTTGATAATATAAAACTCATAGTGGGCAGCGAATGCTATCAGTGGATGTGGAAAAAATAAAAGTTTTCCACAGAAGTCATATTGCGATACTTCTTCATCCATGTGCTAACACAATACCTTCTACTATTTTGACTCCATTATTTTTCAAAATCCTCGCACATTCTTCCATGGTGGCCCCCGTAGTAAATAGATCGTCTACAAGGTAAACGCAATATGGCAAATCTTCTACAAATCCCCTATTTAAACGAAATGCATTCTGCATAGCCTTCCATCTTCGCTCCTTATTTCTTCTTGTTTGATTACCTGTTGGACGTCTTCTTACAAGTAATCTTTCCATAGGAATTTTATTATCCTCCGATACTTTCGAAGCGAGAATTTCTGCTTGATTAAATCCCCTATGAAACAACCTAGTAAAATGAAGTGGCACAGGACATATATATGCATTTTCTCTCAGAGAAAAATAATGATCGATTGCATCTGAAAGTATGCTTTGCAAATAATCACTAAGCCCTGGGATTCTTTTATATTTGAATGTAGAAATTGCTTTTCTCATAAGTGGGCAATCTCTGTAATTACCTGCAGAAAATAGCCTATTTATATTTTTTATATCCCTAGATCTCAAGCTAGATTTCTCGAAGATATGAGGATGAGACCTTATGTATGGAATTTCTGATTTAGTAATCCATGAACCCTCGGATCCTCTTAAGGAGTACTTTGGGAAAATATAATCTAGAAGCATAGGTTTTTGATTCTAGCACTAACAGTGCTTCGACACGCACTTCGACTCATAGAACTAAAGCTTCGCTTCGCTCTGCTTCTAGTTCTATTCGCTCAGTACGGCTCAGCATGACATTTTCAATATTTTAAAACAACAAACATGTCATCCTGAGCAAGTGAGTTTGCCCATTGCAAACGAGCGCGTCGAAGGGCCCTAAAGCCCAACAAGCATCCCAATAGTCCCCTCAGTAGTGTTTGCGGTAACCAAATTCGATGGCATCTTTAGAAATTGCGAACGACTGAATCCTTCTGTTCCTATAGATGGAGTAAGGGTCACGCCAAATAAATAGCCAGTTTCAATTGCTTGCTCTGCCACTCGATCATTTACTCCTCCGCGAGGATACATAGTAGAAAACACCTCCGCACCAGTTATATCCTCAATAATTTGTCTGCTTTGAGCAAAGTCTAGTGCTACCTCAGAATTTGTAAGAGATCTTAGATCTTCTCCCTTATGTCCTGCGGATTGAACATCATTACCATTAGCAGACAATGCCTGCAAACTCTGTGGAGATATTCCATCTCCTCCTATCTGACTTGTCCTTATAAAGAAAGTTGCATTTACGCCAGAGGCTCGCAGTGCATCTGCTATATCTCTCATTGTCTGTTTATTAACTTCAGAAACTACAAGGATCACACTTTCATCTGAAAGTCTCACATCTCTCTCCTCTTGTAATTCTAATGTCCTATAAAAATCAGACATAGTTATTATTTTTCTTCCATTGGATTTAAGAAATGCAATGTGTTTTACAAGTGCATCAGCAATTTCTGTGTCATCTCCTCTGTAATGCAAAACCGGAACAGAGAAATATTCCTGACGAACAATAAAAGATGGTAAAAATGGTCTTAAATAATCCGAAGATACAAATCCTTGCTCACCATCCAAATCAACCTTTGCCCATTTGCCTTCTATAGATAAAGGTCTTACTAGTTGATGACCCATCAATTCTCCCAATTTCTGAGACTGACTTGATTGTTCGGATCTAACATTTAAAAAATTGAAATTAACTTCATAAAGCCCTTCATATTTCTTTTTCACAGAAGCTAAATCTTCTTCTGTGACCACCTGTGAAATATAAGCAGTAGAAACATATCCTTTCCTACCATCTATTAACTCTATGTGTGCCCATCTAGAATTAGGAAAATCAAGAAGTCTTACTAAATCTCCTTCTTTTAGCTGCTCGACCTGCTTCGAATGTACGCTTGCTCCTTCACGAACATTTAAAAATACATTTGTAACACGAAACGTGTCTTCTCCAACTGATCCCACACTTGTTCTTAGTTTCGCATACCTATGAGCTTGGGATACATCCAAAACCACATCTGTATTTATGGCTTCACCATCTTGATCTGGCGCAATAGCATTCACCTGCTCATCTTCTATCCTATCAAGTAGTGCTGAAATTTCTTCTGCATCTTCCTCTGTAAAAGAAAATGAATCCTCAAATTCAGTACTTCCGCCACAACCCACTAGAGTCATAGCTAAGATAGAACATGTGACCACCATTGCGTAAGTTTTGATATTATTTGTAATCATCAATTTAGATTATATAAGCCAAAAAAATACAATGCCACTATCCTACGAATAAAATTCCAAATGATGCAAGGATTAGAAATGTTACGATGGGTCGCTGCATGACTATAAGGGTAAATATGGAAATAAAATTACATTCGGTCTGGGACACGAATGGTTAAAATATCTGCGCCAGTCTTCAATATGTCCGCAGTTAACTTGGTAAGAGCAAGTCGAAGAGTCTTTTGTGGCTCATCGGCTTTTATTATTGGCAATGCGTTGTACATCGAGTTATAGATCTGACAAAGCTCATACAAGTACTGTGTGAGCTTATGTGGCATAGCATCCTTTCTCGCTTGCTCAAGAGCTGCAGGAAACTTCGCCATATGCCTCATAAGCATGAGCTCATGATTTTCTAAGCTTTCAATATCAGATGGCGGGTCAATCTGGTCTACCTCTGCCTTTTCTAGAACCGATTTTGCTCGTGCGTGTGTGTATTGGACGTATGGACCACTATTTCCCTCGAAAGTCATTGCCTTGTCCCACGTAAACACAATATTGCTTTTTCTATTTTGACTCAAAATTGTATATACAAATGCTCCTATTCCAACCATTTCTGAAAGTTCCTCTTTATCTTCTTCTGGAACAATAGTTTCTCGTTCAGCAATAAGCTTATCTGCACGATTAACAGCTTCATCCAGTGCATCTTCTAATCTAATAATATTTCCCTTTCTAGTACTCATCTTCGCATCAGGCAGGCTCATATGACCAAAAATCACATGTTCAAGCTCCGGCAGATCCCACTTAAGCTGCTTAGCCATTGCAAACAACTGTTCGAAATGAAGCTTCTGAGATATATCCACAACATAAAGTGAAGACTTAGGATGCCATTCCCCCATTCTGTACTTGATAACAGCAAGATCACGTGTGTGATAAATAGTAGATCCATCTGCCTTAAGTACAATTGCAGGAGGTAAATTGCTCTCTTCTGGGAATTCTGCAATCAGCGCTCCTTTCTCTCCTTCTTTGAAGACTCCACTTTTTCTTCCTTCATCAAGAAGAGATAGCATTTTATCTTCGTAAAAACTTTCTCCGTGATCATGATCTATGGACACATTTAGTCTCTTGTATGTTTCTTTTATTTCTCTCATAGAGATATCTACAACCTTCTTCCAGAATTCTCTCATTTCCTTATCTCCTTGTTCTAAACTCTTAAAAGCAGCTCTTGCTTCATCTTCGAGCCCTGCATCTTTTTCTGATTCATCATGAAAACGAACATATAGAGCAAGTAGATCCTCAACGCCGCAATCTTTCATGTCTTTCTCTCCCCATTTCTTGTCTGCAACTGCCAATTTTCCAAATTGCGTGCCCCAATCCCCTATGTGATTCACTGTAATCACTTTATATCCAAGATGTCGATACAGATTTGCAATAACCTGACCTATTACAGTGGAAAGAATGTGATGTACTCCAAGTGGCTTTGCAATATTTGGACTAGAGTATTCCACAACAATTGGAGCCTCTTTTGATCTCTCTTTCTGAGGAGAGCAAACATCTTGAGCTCTGAGCAATAATTTAAGTCTTGCTGCAATGGTTAAATTGATATTTATGAATCCAGGACCCGCAATCTCTGCAGATTCTATGTCTTCAGATGCTTCAAGTTCATTGATCAATTCTTTTGCAATATCAATTGGACTCTTACCAACTTTTTTACTCACCTGCATAGCAACGTTTGTAGTTAGGTCACCATGTGACATATCAGATGGTGGAGTCAGAGTAACATCTGTACTCAAACCATATGAGTCCTCTAACTTTTTGCCTATGATGGTGGCAAGTGAGTTGTACAAATTGCGTGTTCAAGAATAATCGCATCTTAAAAAGGAAAACCCGTTGTGTCGAGCTTTGTAATCCACTTCACATTGATCACACTATGTATTCATGTCTTGAACACACTTTTTATGCACGGTCGTGCACCTCAATTGAATTTCAGACGAACAAGGAGCGAAGCGACCTGCCTGCCGGCAGGCAGGCGCAGTGAGTCGCAAGATATTGGGCCCTGTACCGGAGTACACGAAGTGCGCGACTGGTACGGGGCTGATATTAAAAAGACGCCCGGTGCAATCTCATTGCACCGGGCTAAGACCACTATTCATAGCAGGATTTTTACTCTTTCACGACGGTCATACCTCTATAAATAAAAGTGATCCTACTGATAAATCTATCAGAAAAATATTTATTAATAAAACTGAAAAGTGTTTATTTTAGGCAAATTTATTAAGGCTCTATTTACTATGTCTCTCTTCTTTCAGCTTAATATCTGTTCTTTTTTTACATACTGAACAGTACTTAGAATACTTCCCATCTGTAGGACCAAAGTCCTTCCAGGAGACATTAGCTTTCTGTCTGTGCAAACGTACCGTCCTGTTACGGCGGTTACATTCTTTACAGAATCCGGCAAAAACTGTGCGTTTTCCACGTGGCATAGCCTGCATAGGATAGTGATTTTTTGGATATCTGCAAGGAAAAGTACGCATAAAACATGTCCTAACTCACTCTGAAACAGTTAAATGGGCATATTGCCTCTCAGACACTCAACAATCCCAACCCAACAAACACAATCAAAAAGCTTACGAGTTTAACCTGAACAGATTGTATGGTTAGCAATTCTCTAGGAGCACATTTTGGTACAAGGAAAGCAACTAACCATGCCAAGAAAATGACACAGAATGGCTGCATGTTCTCTGTAACTGCAACAAGTGATGCTAAGCCAACAGCATATGCATTAGTCATAAAGAAAAATCCTAAAATACTACTAAATGTTGCAATCACATTTAATAAAAGAAACCATATGTTAATTCGTGGAAGCATACGATATATATTTTTACGACACGTGTTACGAAACAATGGAAAAGTAAATGCAATTATTTTTGCCATAAATGCTGGCCAGAAAAATGTTGCATAAATACTCTCGCCATTAAGTAATGCTGCCTTTTGTATGACAAAGAACGGTGCATATAACAACCCAAGACCAGATAGTAAAAGAATTGTATGCAGTATAGATACATGCTTATGCCAATAAGATAATATTAATACACCTATAAATATTAATATTGCCCCTATGCTCTGCGAAATTGACCATGTTTCCTGAAAAAATACAAAACTTGCAGCACAAATAAAAACGGCTTGAAATGCCCACGCAGCATTCAAAACTGAAACATCAACACGATGTATCACAAAGAAAAACATTATAAATCCCAAATATCCAAACACGCCAGCAACTGCGAATTGTAAAATCCACTCAGATTGAACATCCATAAATATTGCAGCAGTAGCAAGTAACACAATCTCAAAAATGCTCTGAATCCACGAAATTGATATTGGATCTTTTTCGTAACGATGAACAATCATCGATTGTGAAATATCGGATATCGACCATAACACATTGCCAATAACAGCAAATAAAAGCCACATGGCGGAAAGTATAGCTTATTAGAAACAATGCCTCTCCACTCGTTGTGCTTTCCTCGAGCTTTCGCCGTAGGCGAAAGTCGAGAGGCAGCACAACTCGGTCGAGGAAAGCTTATTTTTGCAAATACGTAAACACACTATTTGCCGCTACAGCACCCTCTCCTGCAGCAGTAGCAAATTGAGCAAAGTGATTACTCGCATCAGATACATCTCCAGCAGCAAACACACCGTTTACGCTAGTAGCTTGATCTGCTCCAACTTTTACAAATCCCCTTTCATCCAAATCACAACCAAGATCTTTTGCAATATCAGAAGCAGGATTTGAACCTACTTCTATAAACACACCTTCTACGTCTATCACATCCTTTCCTTCGAACTCTTTATCTAGCTTCACACCAGTTACTTTCCCATCCCCAAGAATCTCAGTCACATTTCGCTCTAGAACCATGACGATGTTATCTCTTTTCTCCATTTCATCCACCCAGTAAGGCTCCGCACGAAATTCATTGCGCCTATGTATCAAATAAACCTTATTGCATGATTGAGCAGCAATAGCAGCGCCTTCTACTGCACTGTCTCCTCCTCCTATAACTGCAACGTCTTTACCTCTATAGAAAAAAGCATCACAGGTTGCACAATACGTGACACCTTTTCCAGAGAACTCCTCTTCTCCAGGAGTTCCTAGATGCCTCTTATTTGATCCAGTTGCAAAAACTATTGATTTTGCCTCGCACTCTTCACCTCCTTCGAGAGTTAGCTTAAAAATCTCATCAGCCTCTCCACTCGTTGTGCTTTCCTCGAGCGTCCGCCCATTGGCGGACGTCGAGAGGCAGCACAACTCGGTCGAGGAAAGCGCCTTCTCTATCTTCTCTACCTTACTCAGTTTCATCTCCACATCAGAAAAACTAGTAGCATGATTTTTGAATCTCTCCATTAAATCAGGACCACGTACTTCTATATCTCCTGGCCAATTACCTACATCAGCAGCAGACATACCCATTCCTCCTTCTTGGGCACCTACTATAAGAGTTTTTAATTTGTATCTGGCAGAGTAAATCGCGGTTGTATATCCCGCACACCCAAGACCAATAATTGCTGTGTCGTACATGTGAGTAAATTAGCAGGAGATTTAATCTGATACCAGAGAAAGCAAGCGAGCAGGCGGTATTTTGCGTAAGAAATCGACTGTAACCTCTGATAAGTAATAAACAGTAATGGGTTACACTCGATTTCGTCGCATATACCGCCTTAAGCGAGCGAGCGTACCTCTCAAGAATCAGCAGCTTCCATTACACCAACCTCTTACCCTCATAGTTTTAAGCATCCTCTTTATTCCAAGAAGGAATGCTGCATGCCTATAACTAAGTCCTTCGCGACGTGCCTCACGTCTTACTTCTCTGTAAGCACCCAAGATTATTCTCTTCAATTCACTATCTACTCTATCTGCAGTCCACTGTTCTCCTGATCTTCCTTGTGTCCATTCGAAGTAACTTACAGTCACACCTCCAGCATTTGCTAGAACATCTGGAATTACACGCACTCCTTTCTTTTCTAGAATTGCATCTGCCTCTGGAGTAGTAGGGCCATTTGCAAGTTCTAGAATAAATTCTGCTTTTATGTCTCCAGCATTACGTGCGGTTATCACATTATCAAGTGCTGCTGGAACTAGAATGTCACAATCACAAGTAATTATGTCTTTTGGAGATATGAGCTCTATTCCATCTGCCTGCATACGACCTGCATCACATATAGATTCTTCACAGTAAAGTCCGCGAACTTGTCCTGTCTTTTTCTTATATTTATTTATACGAAAAGGATCTATTCCCTCTCTACTATAAATACCACCTTTGGAATCTGAGAGGGCAACAATTGTATATCCTTTCTCGTGTAAGAATTGTGCAATCGCAGCACCAGCATTTCCAAAGCCTTGTATTGCAACTCGCTGCTCAGAAGGATCTATAGCAGCTCTTTCCAAGACTTCTTCTAGAACAAAAAATCCACCTCTAGCAGTCGCTTCATCCCTACCTTGTGATCCACCATATTCGAGAGGCTTTCCAGTTACTACGCCAGGAGAAAATACTCCCGAAATAGTTTCATACTCATCTCTCATCCATCCCATTATCATAGAATTTGTATTTACATCTGGAGCTGGACAATCTGTGTAAGGACCTATGGCATCTCCCATCACACGAATATATTCACGAGACAGTGCTTCTAATTCTTTTCGACTCATGCCCTTTGGCTCACACTGAATTCCTCCTTTCGCTCCTCCAAAAGGCACATCTACAACAGCGGTTTTTATAGCCATAAGAGCAGACAATGCTTTTACTTCTTCTAGATCTGCTTCTGGATGAAATCTAATTCCACCTTTGTATGGACCTCTAGCATTATTAAATTGAACACGAAAAGCAGGATAATCTTCAGTAGATCCATCATCACGCATAAGAGATACAGTTTTTTTATGAATATGTTGTGGATGTTCAAATATTGCACGAACTTCTTCATCTGCATTCATGTGATCTAGTACTGCATTTAGAGTCGTAAGAAATCTTGTATAAGGTGTATCAACTTTTGTCTGCTGATTATTCATTAATGTGGTATTCATCATTGAGTTTAGAAGTTATAGCTTTCCTCGAGCGAGTTGTGCTGCCTCTCGACATCAGCCACAGGCTGATGCTCGAGGAAAGCACAACGAGTTGAGAGGCTTTCAATACTTGTAAAACTACCCTTCATAAAAAAGAAGTCAACAAAATTCCCGCATTACAATTCACAATATCTATCTTTTTTTCTTCCTCTTCAATTTCTTCTCTTTCTCCAGAATCATAAGCGTAGTCTTGATCACTGTATCTGGATTTAGAGACATAGAATCTATCCCCTGCTCAACTAAGAATGCTGCAAAATCTGGATGATCAGATGGACCCTGTCCACAGATACCGATCTTACATTTGTTCTTCTTAGCCATCTTGATCGCATGAGTCACCATCCACTTAACAGCATCATTTCTCTCATCAAACACATGTGCAACCAGATGAGAATCGCGATCAACCCCAAGGGTAAGCTGGGTAAGATCATTTGATCCTATAGAAAATCCATCGAATACTTTTGCAAATTCTTCTGCAAGAACTACATTTGCTGGAATCTCACACATTACATAAATTTCCAGGCCATCTTTACCCTGTTTAAGACCATGCTTAGACATCTGAGCTATAACTTTCTTTCCTTCTTCTACAGTCCTACAAAATGGAACCATGATCTTTAGATTTGTAAGTCCCATTTCATCTCTTACTTTTTTCATAGCTTTACACTCCATAGCAAAAGCTTCTTTGAATGAATCATCGTAATACCTAGAAGCACCTCTCCATCCAATCATTGGATTTTCTTCCTGTGGCTCATACTTCTCTCCGCCAAGCATCGTTGCATATTCATTTGTTTTGAAATCAGAAAGTCTAACTATTACTTCTTTTGGATAGAAAGCTCCAGCAATCATTCCTACTCCTTCTGCTAACTTAGAAACGAAGAAATCTTGTGGTGAATCATATCCTTCTATCTTCTTCTTTATCTGTTCACGAATTTTCTTTGGCTGCTTCTTGTATTCCATTAGAGCCAGAGGATGCACACCTACTGCTTCTGCCACTATAAATTCTTCTCTCGCAAGTCCTACTCCATCGTTTGGAATGAATGATGCGCCAAAGGCAACATCCGGAGTTCCTACATTCATCTTTATCTGAGTCTTTGGTCTTTTTAGATTCTTGATATTAGTTTTCTTTATTTTGAAAGCAAGCTTCTTATCATAAACTCTTCCTACTTCACCTTCTGCACAACTTACTGTTATTTCTTTTCCAGTTTTTATAACTTCTGTTGCATCTTCACATCCTACAACTGCAGGGATGCCAAGTTCACGAGAAACAATAGCAGCATGAGAGGTTCTTCCTCCTTTGTCTGTAACAATTGCAGATGCAATTTTCATAATAGGCTCCCCATCTTGATCTGTAATGTCTGTAATTAGAACCTCGCCTTTTTGAAACTTTACCATGTCTTTCACGTCTTCTATAACACGAGCCTTACCTACTCCTATCTTTGCTCCTACTGCATAACCTTTTGTAATAACTTTTGATCTCTCCTTCATAGAATATTCTTCTAGAACATCACCTGATTTCAATGAATGAACTGTCTCTGGGCGCGCCTGCACCATGAAGAGTTGTTTTGTTCTTCCATCCAATGCCCATTCCATATCCATAGGCTTCTTGTAGTGATCTTCTACTATGCATGCCCATTTAGCGAGCTGGATTACATGATCATCTGTTATAGAAAACTTTTTCCTATCTATAAGCGATACTGATTTTTCTTCTGTTGGATTATTCCCCTCTCCTGAGTAAACCAATTTCTTTTTCTTTGATCCAATCATTCTTTTTAGAATTGGTTTTTTACCTTGTTTGAGAGTTGGTTTGAAAACATAAAATTCATCAGGATTTACTACGCCTTTAACAACATATTCTCCAAGTCCATATGCAGAGTTTATAAGAACTGCATTTTCAAATCCTGATTCTGTATCTATAGAAAACATAACTCCAGAAGATCCAGTATCAGATCGAACCATTCTCTGTACAGTTACAGAAAGACCTATAGAGAAATGATCAAATCCTTTGTCTTCTCTGTAAGAGATTGCACGATTAGTAAACAAGGATGAAACACACTGCTTACAAGCATGTAGAACATGGGATTTACCTCTTATGTTCAAATATGTTTCTTGTTGTCCTGCGAAACTTGCATCTGGAAGATCCTCTGCAGTAGCTGAAGATCTAACAGCTACATCTACGTGTGCCATTTTCTCCTTTTTACACAACTTGTCGTATGCATCACATATCTCCTTCTTCAAATACTCTGGAAATTCTGCATCCATAATTGTGTGTCTAACTTTTTGTCCTCGACGAGCGAGATCTTCTACATCATGAGTATTTAGTCCTTTCAAAATTCTTTTTATGTCGTCATCTATTCCTGCTTCTTTTATAAATTCGAAATATGCATGTGCAGTAACGGCAAAACCATAAGGCACGCGCACTCCCTTCTTTTTCAGATTGCTATACATTTCACCTAGCGATGCATTTTTTCCTCCTACGAGAGGAACGTCTTTTATTCTAAGTTCATCGAACCAAAGAATATTTTTCTTATTTCGAGATATTTTTTTAGGTGATTTAGTCATGGGTTTTATTTTATATGTTTATTTTGGTTTAGTCACCAAGAAGTATCCATGGTAGATATTAATGAGTGATTACCTAATTTGATTATTAAGATTCTAATTTTTGAGCTGTATCATCATCTAGATAAACCTCATAACTATCATCTGCTGGTGCAACATGTTTGTTTTGCTTACCAGAAACACCAGGAATTAATCCTGATCCATCAGCATCTCCCAAAACATCTGCAAATGCTTGTGAAAAAGCAACACAATGTCTAAACATCGCTTCGGATGCAACTTCATATAAAGAGTCAGGCACAATTGATGCCAATACTACATCAACTCTAGGATCAGCATCTTCTACTTGGTAAGAAGAACCATTGTCATCTTGCCTTTCTCGTCTAAAACTCGTTTTTATTGCACGATTTTTTGGTCTGGGAGCATATCTATTTTTCCATTCTGTACCTTCTGCACTTTTATTTTTCATTGTTATAAGGATTTATTGAAATAATAAAGGATAACAATATAAGAAAGTCTGATATCTCGTGTCAAGAAATATCACCCCTTATTCACTCTGTGGAATTTCCAACTAAACTCCTAATACCTAACCTCAAAACAAACACACTCCCCACATTCCATATCTTCTTTCTCTACTGAATCTATTTTTGCCATAGGCGGACCAGTTCTACACCATCTTTCAAACTCGCTTAATTGCGACTCACTACCTTGAGCCAAAATCTCAATGGTTCCATCGTCTGTATTTCTGATCCAACCCTTTATACCAATCTGGCTGGCCATGCGTTTTGCAGTATCCCGAAAGAAAACTCCTTGTACTTTTCCAGAGATTACAAAATGTACACTTTTCATAAATCTATTATAAACCTAACTTTTCTTTTCCAGATTTTCCAGGGCAATTAATATATCTTTTAATGCATCTCCTTCCACTACATTAGAATTATCATCATCATGCAGAAACACTCCATCATCACCATTTGATCTATTAATCTTATTAAATGACAAACCCATGACAGCATTGATCGCCCCTCTAATTTTAACTACACGACCATCATTGGAGGCAACTCCTTGATTCATAATGATTCCTCCAAGCCTATTGAAAAGCACATTCTTACTTTTCATTTCTGGCGTATTGCTCATTAGCATTGTAGTCCATATGAAACCATATAAATTTATTTTTGCAACAAAATACTAGATTATTCTCCTGATCCTAAGCCTCAAAAATCCCCACAGTCCCACCATCTGTACTATCTGCCCCACAGTAAATCCTACAGCCAAAGCAAATACTCCATAAGAAGGAGCAAATATCCATGCGCATGTTATAGCCAATGCACCATTTATAACTGTCAGCATAGCAGGCACTGCAGTGTGCTTGGTAGAATAAACCGCGCGAAGAAGTAGATGATTTAAACTTTCAAACGGAATGCTTATTGCATACAAAGAAAGCGCAATTACAAAAGTAGAAACTATTTGCGCGTCATTCAAATTCACAATCATAGCTGCAACACGCGCAAGTAATGCAAGCACGATTGCAGCAGGCACTGTTAATCCAACAGTCAAAAAGGCACCCTTACGTAAAATTGATTTAAATTTTGAAATTTCTCCACGAGCAATTGCCTGACTTAAAAGTGAGTAGCTAGATTGAGCCAAGGCGATTCCAACAACTCCAACAGCAGCTGCCTGAAAATTTCTCGCATATGCGTTTATAGTTACTGAGCCAAGCGTAAGGCCAGATGCAACTTTATCAAAAAGAAGTAACTGAAACTGCATAGCACCAAGCGCAATCATTCTAGGTAACATAAGCATTCCCATTTCCTTTAACTCCCCTTTTGTATCATCTGATTTTTCTAGCCTTAATTTAAACCCTTGCCTCATACAACTCCACGTACGAACCAAAACATATATCGCAGCACCTACGACCGTTCCATATATGGGACCATAAGGACCGAAAGCTCCTGTCAGCCATATAGCTCCTGCAATTGTACCCACCGTATATATAATTGGAGTGAGTCCATAAGACCAGTACGTTTGCCTAACTATCAAATACTGACCAAATGCATTACCAGCTACAAATAAGAAATTTGTAAAACATGCGATTTTTGCAAACCTTATATATAACTCCAAGCTCTCTCCCTGAAAACTTACAAACAAAGGAGCAAGCTCTCTCATAAATATTGCAAGCAGTAATGCTAATAGCCCAAAGACAATTCCAGAAACTACAAGAACTTTTGTAAGAAGCTGATCCATATTCTTTTTTCGATCATGTGCCAGATGCGATGCGAGCATCGGAACTAGTGCGACAGAAAATGCAGACATCACAAACATCTGGAACAAAAGGTCAGACGGTCTAAATGCAGATATGTATACAGAAACAGTATCTAGCTGATCTACTCCAGGAGGAAAGGTTCCTGCCAGGACCCTGTCACGTATTAGCCCTGCGAAGCTTGCGCCAAATTGTGTTGTCGCAAGTATAAGAGCTCCTCCAGCTATTCTTTTCTGACTGCCAAGTGAATGTATGATACTTCTGATCATGACCGATAAATCATACACGACTGAAAATGGTGAGCGAAGTCGAACCATTGGGATAGATGCGCGCTTTGCAAAAACTCCTTTTGGTATAGGTAGATACACCAGAGAACTCTCAAAAGAACTTAGCAAAAGAAATGATCCATGGGACTATTCTTTTATTTGTCCAGATATCCCCTACTACTCACTGAGAGAACAAATAAAAATGCCACGAGAAATTAGAAGAGCAAGTTTAGATTTGATTCATATCCCACATTTTAATGTACCAGTTCGATCTCCTATTCCATTTGTAGTAACTATTCATGATCTCATACTTCATCACTATCCAAACGAAGCAGGATTTATGAAAAGATCTGCGTATAAATTTCTCATGCGCAATGCAGTTAAAAATTCTGCACACATAATTGCAGTAAGTAATTTTACTGCAGACTCTATAAAAGAAACTTACGGAGAACATATAGGAGAGAAAATTACTGTGATTCACGGTGGAGTATCCGATAATTTCAAGCCTGCTTCTGAAGATGAAAAATTTGAAGTAAGAAATAGATATGATCTAAATGAAAAATTTATTATTTATACTGGATCATCTAAAGAGCATAAAAATGTGCAAACTCTTATAGATGCATGCCCAGAAGAACTTAAGCTAGTTCTCACAACAGGAGGAAAAGAAGTTGCAAATCTTAAATGTAGAAACAACACCTTGATTCTTGACGATGTAAAAGATGCTGACTTACCAAAACTTCTAAGTGCAGCTGAATGTTTTGTATTCCCATCACTAGAAGAAGGCTTTGGCCTGCCTGCTATAGAAGCAATGGCATGCGGATGTCCTGTGGTTGCAAGTAATCGAGGCAGTCTTCCAGAAGTTTGTGGAGAACATGCAATGATTGTGGAACCAGATACAGATTCCATCCAGAATGGGATAAATGAACAATGTACAATGAAAAATGAACAATTAAGGAGTGAACTTGTTTTGTATGCGAATAAGTTTTCCTGGGCCAAGGCTGCAGAGGAAACTGCAAAGGTTTATAGAAAGGTACTTTACGTACATTAGGTACTTTATGTACTTTATGTACCTAAGATACGTAATGTACCTAATTTACCTAACATACCTAATAAAAATGGATCGCCTCTCCACACTAATGCCAAAGTCTCTGAAAAAACTTGGAATCTCAAACGAGGTTAGTGCTTCGCAGGTTGTAAATGCTGCAAACAAATGGATACAGGAGGAAAAAATCGGAGAAGGAGTTACAGCTACAAAGTTTTCAAATTATATTCTCACAGTTTCTACAAGCTCTTCATCAGAGGCTCAGGAATGCTATATGAGGTCACAAGAGCTTATAGATCACATCAGAAATGAATATCCACAGGTGAAGATAAAGAAAGTACAAAATATAAGAAACTAAGAAATCATCATCATTTCCCTTTTCTTGTATCGGTTTCTGATCTAATCTTTACGGGACGTGCTAGTAATCAGACTCCAACGCACCGGCAAAAGGAATGCTCCAGCATTCAGAGTAGTAGTTACAGAGAAAAACTCTCCTATAAAAGGCAGAGCAAAAGAATATCTAGGTCACTACTTACCAACGCGTAATCCTCACGAATTTGAGTTTAACAAGGAAAGAATTGCCCACTGGATGTCTGTAGGCGCATTACCAAGTAATACAGTAGCTAGATTGCTAAAGAATGCAGGGATGGATGGAATGGACAAGTTTGTAGAAAGTTACACAAAGAAAAAGAAACGAAAAGAAGTGCCTGAAGAAGCTGCACCCCCACCAGCAGCACCAGCACCAGCTGCAACCGAAACTCCTGCAGAAAAAGCAGCACCAAAAACTGAAGAAGAAAAACCTGCAGAAGAAGCCGCACCTGCTGATGACACAGAACAAAAAGAAGGCTAGACTTTATAGTGATGAGTGATACTGATTCTACAAATATACCCGGGTACGCATTTCTAAGTTATGTCCTAGAATCTCTAGTAGAAGATAAGGACGGTCTTAGTATAGAAGGGAAAACCGATGAACAAGGAATACTATTAACTGTAAAAGTTAGTAGTACCGATATGGGCAAAGTAATAGGAAAAGGAGGACAAACTTTGAATGCACTCAGAACACTTATCAGAATAGTTGGAGGCAACGAAAACCAGCGCATAAATCTGAAAGTACTAGAACCTGAGGAAGCCTAATTTTTGAGCTCTTAATTTCAAGAGCTTTTACCAAAAATTCTCATGATAAGAACCCTCCTAGAAGAAGGAAGCATAGTAGACATAATTGCTACATTTGTAGCTCTAGCGATAATCGCATCATTTGTACTTAGCCTGATCTTCATAATAATAGGTGGAATATCTTTTATATTATCCGCTGGAAACGAAGAAAAGATAAAAGGCGCAATACATACAATCAGGTTTGCGATTATTGGATTTGTAGTTACTTTTCTAGCTGTCTTTATAGTTTCATGGATCGCAAGACTTCTTGAAATACCTTTTGAAATTTCCTTTTCAATGATCCTAGATATCATGAGAGAAATATCTGATTCTCTTAAGGGTTAATTTTGTTGTAACATCAAATTATGTCAGAACTAGGTGGAGTAGACATTTTTGGCCCAGAGGAAGACGGAAAGGTTTCTGAAGCCCTAAGCGAAGAAGCCAAAGAGCGTTTTGCTGCATCTGCCAAAGCAATGAAGCAGCTAAAGCGAGATGAAAAGCGTGCCAAGAAAAAGGATACACAAGTAGCTCAAACAATAATTCAATTTCTAAATTCTACATCAGGATCTGGTGGAGATGATGGCACTAAATTCTTTGTACTTATAAGCAAGCTGGTAGCAAATAATTGCCCAAGCATATTCATACTTGGAATCCTTTCTCTTATAAACGAAGAATGCCAAAAGGTAGTACAAGAGTACTTCGAAGAGCACGAAGAACGCAGTGCACATGAAATAGTCGACGAAAATATGGCATTAGTTAAAGGGCAAGAATTACAAAAAGAAACGAATAGAAAATTAATAGATTGGATCACATGTTTACAAATGATACTTACACATGATCCAGAAAAAATATTAGATAGCTTAATGTTGGACGATAAACATCTAGATGGTTCTGTGCTTCAGCTTACAATATTTGTTTTACAAGACTTCTTCGAAAAGAAAGAAAGCAAAACCCTGCCATACGAAAAAGCACAGCCACTTACAGCCTCAATCCTTCAGACAATATTTGATCCATTCCTGAAGAATTTTAAGAAGCCAGTTTTAGGGGAGGGAGAGAAGGAGGAAGAATAGTTGATATTGGGAAATTGGTCGGAGAAAATTTTCAATTTCTAATTTTCAATTTACAATCAATTTTCAAAATCCAATTTTCAATTCTACGGAAATTTCGTGCTTGATAATTGATATATTGATCCTTGAATGAAAATTGTAAATTGATAATTGAAAATTATCTCTGAATAACATTTGTAAGCAGCACATGACATATATCTCAATCTAATGTATAATATGAAGATAATGAAGGAACATGCTAAGAAGTTCAAAATAGGCGTTATTGGTTCAGCAAGTGGTCCTCAAACCGAGGATCCTGCTGCAATAGAAAAAGCACTTAAGCTTGGAAAAGAGATTGGAAGTCGTGGTCACATAATGATCAACGGAGCATGTCCTGGAATACCAGACGAAGCAGCAAAAGGAGCAAAATCAGAAGGAGGAATGGTCATAGGAATCTCCCCTGCCTTCTCTCAACATGAGCACGTTCATGAATATCTTTCTCCTACTGTGTATCAAGACATTATGATCTACACAGGACAAGGATTTATGGAGAGAGATATTATTAATATAAGATCTTGTGATGCTGTAGTAATAGTCTCTGGAGGAATAGGAACCCTGAACGAATTCACAATTGCATATGATGAAGGAAGAGCTATAGGAGTAGTAACAAACTCTGGAGGAATAAGTAATTCTATTCCACACATAGTAGAAGAAGTCTGTCACAGGAAAGTTCCACCAAATCTAGTATTCGATGATGATCCAACAGCTCTAATGGATAAATTAGAAGCTGCCATAAAGAACTATCCTCTGCCGATACATGAAGATGGGAGGGTAAAAGATTTGCATGAGAGGAGAGGATAAATTTTTTGTTAACCTTGTGATTATCAGAGAAAATTTTCAATTTTAAATTTTAAATTTTAAAATAATTTTCAATTACTCAATTTCCAATGATTAAAACTCACTTATTTGTACTGTTTGAAAATTTAAATATTGAGTCATTGTTTTAAAATTTATAATTTAAAATTGAACATTATCTCCGATCAAATAAAAACAATAAATTAACTCTTAGATCTCTTAACCCACCTTATTGGCGTCCCTTCAAATCCGAATTCTTCTCTGAGCTGATTTTCCATAAACCTGAGATAACTGAAGTGCATTCTAGATGCATCATTCATAAACACAGCAAAAGACGGAGGGGCAATATCGACTTGAGTCATATATTTCGCTTTAGCAGATTTTCCACCTATGCCTTTTGGCCTGTGATTTGCTGCAATATCTCTGAACCATCTGTTAAGTTTAGGTGTTTCTATTCTGACCTTACGACTTGCATATACTTTTTCTACTATCTCAAAAATTTTGGTTAAATTCTCACGAGTATCTGCAGAGGTAAATAACACTGGAGCCCATTTACAAAATGCAAAAGCATCACGAACCATGTTTCTAAAATATTCTTTAGCTTCCGGCTCTAAGAGATCAATTTTATTTACAAGAATAACAAGCCCTGTCCCCCTCTCTATTGCCAGAGCTGCAATTCTTTTATCTTGCCTGCCAATACCAAGAGTTGGATCTATTACAAGCACAGTTACATCTGCACTCTCCACTGCAGATAAGGTTCTAAGTGCGGCATATGCCTCTATTCCAAACTCTCTTTTTTTCTTTAGGCCAGCAGTATCGAGAAGTAGATATTCTTTTTCGTGATACTTGATAGATGTATCTGCAGTATCACGAGTAGTACCTGGAACATCACTAACTATTCTTCCCTGAACCTTCCTCTGCGGATCAGACATTAGAGAATTAACGATTGAACTCTTCCCTACATTTGGTCTTCCAACAAGTGCAATGCGAGGAGTAGTTGTATCTTCTTCATCAGAATCTTTTTGATCTCCAAAATGCATATCTAGTAATTTTTCTTCTATCACTTCTTCTAGCTCATCTATACCAAGTCCATGAGATGCACTTACTGGAATTATATTATCTGCAACATCAAGCTCGAAAAATTTAGGCACAACATCACTTATAGCTTCTGCATTATCACACTTAGAAGGAACTAGTATTACTGGAACATGATTCTTTCTTTTCTTTCTAAGGAAATTAACTACTTCGTAATCACTAGAAGTAAGCTCTTCTCTAGAATCTACTACAAAAACAATTAAGTCAGAATGTTCAAGAGCTATCACAGATTGTGATTCAACATCATCTTCGAAGTCCTCATCTTCTGTTCCTCCACCCATTCCACCAGTATCCATAAGTAGATATGTCAGATGATCTCCACTAACACTTACGGCAATTGGATCTCTGGTTGTGCCAGGAGTATCACTTACTATCGCATGTCTTCTTCCTACTATTCTATTAAACAACGTAGATTTCCCTGTGTTTGGGCGGCCGATAATCGCTACAACTGGTAGTTTTGCCATTTAGAGACTGCTATTCTAGCAGTATGTCTGATTATGATCCATCGGCTATAGAGTCGAAATGGCAGAAAAAATGGGAAGAAGAGAAGGTTTTTGAGGTAGATCTGAAAAAAGCCAAGAATAAATATTATTCGCACGTAATGTTCCCATATCCAAGTGGAGACAAACTTCATGTAGGACACTGGTATAACTTTGGCCCAGCAGATAGCTTTGCTAGATTTATGAAAATGAAAGGATTAGATGTTTTTACTCCTATAGGATTCGATTCATTTGGACTTCCTGCAGAAAACTATGCGATCAAAACTGGAGTACATCCGTCTAAATCTATTACAGAAAATGTAAAAACAATGGCAGAGCAACTTAAAAGAATTGGTTGCATGTATGACTGGAGCAAATCTGTAAATACAAGCACGCCAGAATATTACAAATGGACACAATGGTTGTTTTTGCAAATGTTTAAAAATGATGTGGCTCACAGAAAAGACGCACCTGTGAATTTCTGTCCTGGATGCAAAACAGTTCTCGCAAACGAACAGGTGTGGGATGGCAAATGTGAAAGATGTGAAGCAGAAGTAGTGCAAAAACCACTTACTCAGTGGTACTGGAAAATTACAGACTATGCAGATAGATTGCTTGAAGGTTTAGATAAAATCGATTGGCCAGAAAAAACCAAGACTATGCAGAGGAATTGGATAGGAAGAAAAGAAGGCATTAATTTTGTAGAAAAAATAAAAGATTTGGACATCGAATTTGAAGTCTTTGATACAGTACCCCAAACTTTTCTTGCACAAACATTCACAGTAATTGCGCCGGAACATCCGATGGTGCAAAAACTGGTTGAAGGCACAAAATATGAAACAGAAGTCATGGAGTTTGTTAATAGAGTTGCACGCAAAAAATCATCCGGACAATTCGATATCGAAAATGACATGGAAGGAATATTCACCGGAAGGCACGTAGACAATCCATTCGGAACCGGCGATTTTCCTATATGGGTTGCATCATTCGTTGTAGCTGACTACGGAACAGGCATAGTAAATTGCTCCGCACATGATGAACGTGATTTTGCTTTCGCAAAAAAATATGACATCCCTCTAAAAACGGTAATGGTTCCGGAAGATGAGAAAGAAGAAGAAAAAGTGCGCAACCTGGAATATGCATATTGCAAAGCCCCAGACGGGATTTTGCAAACACCAGATGTTGTAAAGGGCATGCGCTGGAAAGACGCATATGATGTAATTGCCAATCACATCGAAAAAGAAGGCTTGGGAAAGCGCGGTATTAACTATCGCATTCGTGACTGGTCAGTTTCTCGTCAGCGATATTGGGGTGCACCAATTCCTATAGTCTACGATCCCGAAGGAAATCCACATGCAATTCCAGAGGAACATTTACCATGGAAGCTTCCAACTGATGTTGAATTTAAGCCAACTGGCACTGCGCCACTTGCTGAGTCAAAAGAACTTGTAGAAAGAACAGAAAAGATTTTTGGCAAAGGCTGGATTCCAGAAGTAGATACTATGGATACGTTTGTATGCTCTAGTTTTTACTCATATATGTATCTAAATTCTAGTAACGCAAAGGCTCTTGTAGATAAAAAGATAGAAAAGAAATGGATGCCAGTAGATTGTTATATAGGAGGATCAGAACACGCATGTATGCATCTTATATATGCAAGATTTGTAACCATGGCACTTAAGGACTTTGGGTTTGTAAATCACGAAGAGCCATATCAGCGCTTGGTGCATCAAGGAGTTATTACAAATCAGGGCGCGAAGATGAGTAAATCAAAAGGCAACGTAGTAAGTCCTGATCAATTTGTAGATAAATATGGCTCAGATGTATTTCGAATGTATCTAATGTTTATGGGGCCATTCACAGATGGTGGAGATTGGAATGATAGTGGGATAAAGGGAATTGATAGATTTGCGAAGAGAGTTTATTCGCTATTCAGGCAAGCGATTAGCGGTAAGCCTGCCACGACGAAGTCCGCCACAGCGGACGAAGACGGGTGGGTAGTGGGTAGTGGGGATTCTTCTCTATTACATAAGACTATAAAAAAAGTGACTGATGATATGAATAAAATGCAGTTCAATACTTCTATAAGTAGCCTTATGGTTCTGCTAAATGAATTTGAGAAAAATGGAGCTTCAAAAGAAGCGGCAACTGCTTTTGTAAAACTACTCTCCCCTCTCGCTCCACACCTCGCAGAAGAATTATGGGAGATGCTCCACTCTAGCTCTCCTCGACCGAGCGCCGCAGACGGCGCAAGTGGAGAGGTAGCCTCTCGACTCGACTCCTTAAAAGGAGTCTCGCTCGAGGAAAGCAAGGGCTTTGTAAGCAACTCCTCATGGCCTACTTATGATGAATCGCTACTTGTATCTGATTCTTTCACATTGGTCGTCCAGATAAATGGAAAAGTCCGTGCAAATATAGAAGTAGAATCTGGCATTTCCGAGGAAGATGTCATAGAAAAAGCCACAGCAGACCCAAATGTGCAGAAATTCTTAGGAGGTAGCGAAATAAAGAAGGCTATATACATTCAGGGCAAGATTGTTAGTTTTGTTGTCTAGTAATTTGTTGACTGATTTATTTTTGTGATTATTATGCAGATATGACAAATATTGATAGAAAAGAAATCGAAGCAGCTTCCATATCTGTAGCATCAGAGGTTGGATTTATTGAACCATCTAACTTAAATGAAGAATTATCTTCCTTATATATTGTTGGAGGAGAAGTAGCGGCAACCAGAGAGAACTTTTGCACGCTTGCCAAAGGACTTGAAGAAAGATTCGGTGTAACAATAGATACAAATGCACTACTACAAAACAAGAGAGTGCATGGTGGGGCGTTGACACAAACTCTACAACCACAAGGCGATGTACAGTTCCCAACAATTGGACATGTTGCAAACGTTGTAACTGTTGCACTTCAGCAGATAGAAGATTTAAATGAAGAGGTAGCTGATGTAGGTGTAGATGTAGAAATAGACGAAGCAGCTCAGTAGAAAATTTATTTAGCTATGGAACGACAAGAAATACTCGACAGGGTTACAGATGTGCTAGTAGATGCGCTTGGCGTAGATGAAGACGAAGTAATTCCAGAAGCAACTCTTATAGAAAAGCTTGGCGCTGAATCTATAGACTTCCTGGACATTAGATTTAGGTTGGAAAAAGTGTTCCACATTAGGATTGGAGAACATGAACTATTCCCTTCAGAAAATCTGCTAGAAAGCTCGGTTGATACAAAACTAGAGCATGAAGGAATAGTGACTAGAAGTGGCATAGCAAAAATAAGAGAATCAATGCCACATGCAAATGTAGATAAATTTGCAGAAAATCCTGAGATAGAAAATATACAACACATGTTCACAGTACAAATGCTCGTAAACTTCGTTGACAACAAGCTTAACCCTGAAAGCACATAGTGTGATACACGATGAAATTAAAGCGCGCTACGTTACTACTTTGAAATCGTTAGGCATTGCCTTCAAATCATGCTGCATATTAGTAGCACAAATCTGTCTGACAAAAAGGGTATTTACTCCGCGTGCGAATCTTACATTTGCATCAGCACTCAATTGCCTGGCATTGGTCACGCCATTTCCACATTGATTATCTCCATAAAGAAAATCCTCATTATCTGGACAGTCATCACTTACTTTCTTCTGGAAAGCTTTTGCTAGTCGTTCTGATGGAGTTAATTTAAGCATGTTCATAATGCTATATAACTCAAAAATGAATATCAAACATTTTCTAGGCTTTGAACACATTACTGATACTCTCTTTCTGAGATAAATGTTATCATCCCACCCCCATGGATGCAGTTTCAGAGATAAAGGCAAGATTACCAATAGATGAGCTCGTGGGCAGTTATTGCCAATTACAGAAGAAGGGAAAGCAATTTCTAGCACTATGTCCATTCCATAACGATACCAAGCCAAGTTTGACTGTTTCTCCGGATAAAGGAATTGCATATTGTTTTGCATGTAGCTCTGGTGGAGATATTTTTAGTTTTTATCAGCAGATAGAAGGGGTGGATTTTGTACAAGCTCTCAAAGACCTAGCAGAAAAAACTGGAGTAGATTTGCCAAAGAGAAGCGCAGAGCCATCTATAAAAAAAGATGAAAAAGAAAGCATAAGAAATTGCCTAGAGAAGGCACTTGAGTTTTATAGATCACAACTTAATGAGAATGAGAATGCAAAAAAATATATGGAAGCAAGAAAAATGGGAAAAGATATGATAGATAAATTTGAGATTGGATATGCTCCAGATTCATTTGATGCCACATATTCATATCTACTAAAAGCAGGGCACAGTAGATCGGAAATAGTAAAAGCAGGACTTGGTATACAAAAAGAATTACAAGAAGAAAGAATCTACGATAGATTCAGAAATAGAATTGTATTCCCTATAAGAGATCACAATGGTCATCTAATAGGATTCGGAGGACGAACAATAGGAAACGATGATGCTAAATATATAAATTCTCCAGATGGACCACTGTACAATAAGTCGATTGCATTATTCGGAATCAATCTTGCAAAAGAATCTATAAGAAAATCAAAAAATGTAGTGTTAGTAGAAGGCTACTTCGATGTAACTGCATTTCATAGAATAGGAATAGAAAATGTAGTTGCCGTAAGTGGAATTGCGCTTACAGAACAACATGTAAACATACTTAAGAGATACACAGACAAAGTAACACTATGCCTCGATAACGATGCCTCGGGCATACAAGCTGCAGAAAGAGCATATATGTTATGCAAAGCCCGAGAACTCAATGTAAAAACATTGATACTGCCCGCAGGAAAAGATCCTGACGAATGTGTAACACTTGTTCCAGATGATTTAAAAAAAGCCCTAGAAGAAGGCACTTTGAATTATATCGACGGAGTAATTACACAAGCAGAAATAGAAATTAGAGATAAAAAAATTGATAAGAAAGAAATTCTTAGTCGCATAATTCCACTATTGAATGCAATGACATCTTCGGTAGAACGTGAAGATGCTATGAAAAAAACCGCATCGCTATTTGAAACAACTGCAATTGCATTGAAAGATGATATGGAGAAAGAGAAAGAAAAAGAGATAAATAATCAAAATAATCAGAAGCAAATTTTATCTCCTCAGTTTAGCTCAGTAGAACTTTTGCTTGGAATTATTCTTGTTTACAAAGAACACATCGATCTTGCAAAAAGATTACTGGAGCCAGAAGAAGAAAAATCTAAGAAATTATACGAAGCACTTAAAGAGGTGGCAGAAGGTATAGATGGAGAAGAAATAGATAAAGTTTTGATAGAAGAAAAAATTAAAGAACAAATCAAGAAAAATGATTCGGAGGAATTTGCAAATATACTAGAACTATATTGCGAGGAACATTTCGGTGAATGGTCAGCAAATTTTTCTAGAGTTGAGATAAAGAAATTGCTTCAGAAGGTAAATAGGGAAATTCTGATGAAAAAGCAAAAA
Organism: Candidatus Peribacteria bacterium; assembly: GCA_018652265.1. Taxonomy (GTDB): domain Bacteria; phylum Patescibacteriota; class Gracilibacteria; order Peribacterales; family Peribacteraceae; genus JABICL01. The sequence goes on along the minus strand of JABICL010000047.1, from coordinate 11,944 downwards.
GAATTGATATCCGGCATAAGAGAGGCTCGCAGCTCTGGAAAGAAAATAGATGAGGAAAGGTTGCTTACACAGTATCAGCAGGTATTAAAATTGAGTTCTATGAATTAGAGCATGCTTCGACACGTACTTCGACTCGCAGAACTTAAGCGTCGCTACGCTCCGCTTCAAGTTCAGCTCGCTCAGCACGGCTCAGCATGACATATTTGGATGCTTTTGGGTTTTGATTGAATGACCTGGAATGACATGATGGACGTGTTTAAATATATGTCATGCTGAGCCACTCTGAGCAGGCAAGGACTGGAAGAGGCGTGAGGAGTGCAGCACGACGAATGCCCTTCAGGCCTTGACTGTCGAAGAGTGTGTCGAAGCACTGTCAAAATTTCTCATTCTAAGCCTTTGAAATCGGCAATTTTCCACTATAATCCTCCCACATGGCTTCACATCCAAGAAAATTTATCTATCAGCCTACTGACGATGATCTTAAAAAGTTCCCGCCTTCTATAAAGCACCTTATTAAAAAGGGGCGTGAACAAAGATATGTAACACATCAAGAGATCATGGTTGGAGTGCCAGATATCGAGAATGATATTGATCTACTGGATCAGGTTTATGAATTATTCATGAACCTAGGTATAGAAATTATAGATGTAAAAGATTCACTCATATGGGAGAAGGGTGAACAGGGGAAAAAAGAAGAGGTCAGCAAAGATTCAAAAGAAGCTGAAGCAGAAAGTGGAGATGATGCTAACCACATAATCGCAACAGCCGGAATTCCAGAAGATGAAGTAAGCAAAGACCTACCAAAAGAAGAAGCTAAGAAAAGAAAAAAAGAACGTGAAGTAGATCTCCTAGAAATCAGTAATGACTCTGTAAGAATGTACCTAAGTGAAATAGGTCGTGTTCCTCTTATCGATGCCAAAAAAGAAGTTGAGCTCGCAAGAAGAATAAGAAAAGGAGATGCATCGGCAAAGCAACAACTTGCAGAAGCAAACTTACGTTTAGTTGTTTCCATTGCAAAGAAATACATAGGTCGTGGTCTTTCTTTCCTAGATCTTATACAAGAAGGAAACATTGGACTTTTCCGTGCAGTAGAAAAATTTGATCCAGAGCGTGGATTTAAATTCTCTACTTATGCAACATGGTGGATCAGACAGGCAATCACCAGAGCGATAGCAGACCAAGCAAGAACAATTAGAATTCCTGTTCACATGGTAGAAACCATAAACAAACTTACACACACGCAACGTCGCACAGTTCAAGAACTAGGAAGAGAACCAACTGTAGAAGAGCTAGCAGTAGAGCTGGGAATGGATGTAAAAAAGGTGCGTCATATTCTAAAGATTAGCCAAGATATTATCTCTCTAGAAGCTCCAGTAGGATCTGAGGAAGATAATACTTTAGGAGACTTTATAGAAGACAAAGACGCAATCTCTCCTTTCGAGGCTACAAACAAAGAGCTAAAGAAAGAGAACGTTCACGAAATGCTCAAGTTCCTTACTCCGCGTGAAAGAAAGATTATAGAGATGAGGTTTGGACTAAAAGATGGAATAGGTCATACACTAGAGGAAGTAGGAAAAGAATTTGGAGTTACACGTGAAAGAATTAGACAGATAGAAGCAAAGGTTCTTCAAAAGATGCGCGACCATCCAAGGTCTGCGGCTATAAAAGAAGAATTACCAGATGAAGAATTTTTACGAGCAGGTCTAAACTCTGGATCTATGTTCGATGAGCCTATGTCATGTCCACACTGTAAAATCGGAACACTCATTGAAATCCCAAATCCAGATGAGGATGAAGGCGGAGCAATAAGGAAATGTGATAGTTGTGCGAGGATTAGTGAGTAGCTTGCCGCGGCGTAGTCTCGGCGTAGTCCGCTTTGGCGGACGAAGCCGGGTGAACAATTAAGGAATATTTATTTTGTAATTATTTATTTTAAATTGCTCGCTTTTTTGTATAAAAAAATGTCCCATCTGGATAACCTACCGGCAATAAAAATGGGACATTAAGACTTGGAGCAATGAGCGCTTAAGCACAGCTCCTGCTTTAGATGCCTCGTAATGATCCGAGGCGAGAAAGTGGAAAAGTCAGGATTTGAACCTGTCGACGGAGGGGAAAACCTCCGAAGTGTTCTCCTACTATAGAACAAACCTTCCCATGAATTAAAAGAACAATCCTAATAAGGACCGACACATGATATAGATGAGAGGCCTGATTGCAAGAGAAAATGCCAAGTTTCTTTGGCATACGGAATGCTGACCGCGGATCACGGAACGCTATGCTAGAATGGTGCTCCATGCCCAATAAAACAGCATCTAAGCAAAAGCAAGCTACTCACTACTCACTAACCACTAACCACTTTAGTGACTTGCTCAAAATGCTTAATCCGGCCCAAAAAAAGGCAGTTGAAGCTTTGGAAGGCGCTGTAATGGTCATAGCTGGTCCTGGAACAGGAAAAACACAGGTAACAGCTATGAGAACTGCAAATATCTTAAATAAAACACAGATGAGACCAGGAAATATATTATGTCTCACATTTTCTACTAGTGGAGTAAAAGCATTACGTGAACGTCTAAGAACGATAATCGGGCCAGACGCTTATGGAATAACCATAGATACTGTTCATGGATTTTGTAACGAAATAATTCTCACTCATCCTAATATATTCGAAACATTTAACGCACTAGAACAAGTAAGTGATTTAGAACAACTTAGAATAATAAAAAGAATACTAAATAATCTAAAGCCAGGATCTGTTCTAGGAAAACCATCCGATGCAAATCCAGCTTACAAAACTCAAGTTACAAGTCGTGCAAGTGCAATTCTCTCGAGAATAAGCGAAATGAAAAGAGAGGGAATAAGCGTAAAAGATCTTAGAGATTTAATCCCCTCTTACAAAGATTCTATAAACACAACCGCATCTGGAAAAGAAAGAGATAAAAATTCTCAAGTCTACAAAAATGACCTTCGTCTTACTAAGCAATTCGAAGAATTCTGTGACATATATGAGAAATATAACAGTGAGCTAATAGAAAATCAGAGGTATGACTACAACGATATGATTTTGTTTGTAATAGAAGCCTTAAAAACTAACGAATTTCTACTATCTGAATTACAAGAGAAATATCAATACATTCTTGCTGATGAATATCAGGATTTAAATGGCGCACAATCGGAAGTAGTAGAACTTATCACAAAAGAACCTACTCCAGATCATGTTCCAAATATTTTTATAGTGGGAGACGACGATCAGGCAATCTATAGATTCCAAGGAGCCTCTATTGCAAACATGCTCGAATTTACAAATAGATTTCCAGATGCAAAAGTCATAACGCTTACGGAAAACTATAGATCAACTCAGGAAATTCTGGATGCTTCTATGAATGTAATTGGAAATAATGAAAATAGACTGGCAGGTAAAATTGATGGAATTGAAAAAGATCTAAAAGCTATGAGCTTGCCACGGCGTAGTCAGACGCGCCTGACGAAGACGGGCGCAAAGCCAAAATTCGTGCGTTTTCCATCAGCAGAAACAGAACTTGCAGCAATTGCCGAGATCCTTAGAAAAGAAAATGAAAAAGGAACTGATTGGAACGATATGGCAGTACTTTGCAGAAGAAATGGTGAAGCAAATGAATTATTTGATGTACTAACATGTGCAGAAATTCCGGTAATACTTACATCGAAACAAGATCTTATACTTCATCCAAAAATAAGAGAGCTTATAGTTCTGCTCAGAGCAGTAGAATCTCCAGATAATGATGCCACACTGAGCGCGGCACTTGGATGTGAAATTTTAGAAATACATCCTATGGACTTAGGCAAACTCTGGTGCAGTTACAGAAGACAAAGAACTCACAATTCACTTAGATCTTTTATTTTGGAATCAGAAGAATTTAGTGTTCTTAATTTTCCATTTTCAATCATAGAAAGACTGCATGCTCAGAAAGAAAGTAAAACTCTTCCAGAAATTATAGAACTTGCACTTAAGGATTTTGGTCTTATACCACGAAAAGACGATGATTCAGCAGATCCACGTACAATTGCCGTTCTCCATGCTTTCTATGATTACGTAAAAATAAGATCCAATGAACAAAAAGACATGAAATTGGTTCAATTACTTTCAGATCTAGAACAATACATCAGCGAGCCAGGACTAAAACTTGCATATGACGTTCCTCATATGGAAGAAGAAGGAGTCCAGCTCATGACAGCGCATGCAGCTAAAGGAATGGAATTTAAATTCGTATTAGTTCCACATGTGAGATATGGAAACTGGGGGAATAGAAGGCAAGGATCTTCATTTTCATTACCAGAAAATTTGATATATGGATCAGAAAGAGATGAAAAAAATCTAAAACAAGAAGATGAACGAAGGCTCATGTATGTTGCAATGACACGCGCAAAAGATAATCTGATTCTTACTTTCGCAGAAAATTATAGATCTGGCGCAAATATAAAAGATGCTCAAGTTTCATCTTTCATGGCAGAAGCAGGAAATCTAGTAGCAGAAGAATTAGTAGATCCTAAAGACGCTCCTAAGCCTATAGAAACTTTATGGAAACCTGTATTTAAAATAGATGAAGCATTTGAAGCATTCCTAAGAGATCAGATCAAATCATTTGAACTTTCTGTAACTTCATTGAATGCATTTCTAGATGATCCAAAGATGTTTTTATGGACACATCTACTAAAAATGCCACAAGCAAAGGCTCCTTATTTATATTTCGGTTCAGCTATTCACCATGCATTAGAAATGAGAAATAGAGCATGGCAAAAAGGAGAGCCATTCGATATGAACAATTTATTAGAATCATTCGAAGAGTCACTTGCAAAAGCAATTCTCACAGAAAAAGAAAGAGCTCATTATATGCACGAAGGAAAAGAGTTATTAGAAAAATATGGATCACTTACCAATGAGATTCCTCTTATTCTCTCTACAGAAAAAACTATAAAAGGTGCTCTTACCGATAAATTAAGCTCTACAGAATCTGTAATTCCTATTACTGGGAAAATAGATAGAATAGATCTTTTCAATGTAAACGGACAAAAATGCAAAGTAATAGATTACAAGACTGGAAGAACTAGAAAAACAGAGTCTGCTATACGAAAAGAGGAAAATTTACTTAGACAGCTAACATTTTATAAGCTCTTATGCGATATATCTCCTTCATTCTCACATACTGCATCACTCTTCACATTTGATTTTGTAGGAAATCCAAAAGAAGAAAGATCTGTAATAGACGTACAAATTTCGGATGAAGAAGTAGAAGAATTAAAAGAATTGATTCAGATTGTCTGGAAAAAGATTACTTCGTTGGATTTTACCGAAGTTGGATAGTTGTTCTGTGTCATCCTGAGGAGGTTTTGCTGCTTATACTTCGAGACGTACTTCGCTTCGCTCAGTACTCCTCAGTATGACACAGCAAAACCGTCTCGAAGGATGCATGCTGAATATTGATAATTACTTAGTACCAACATGCTTCAAAATAAAATCCTTTAATTTACCAACAGCCTCTCCTCTATGACTTATAGAGTTCTTTTCTTCTACAGATAACGCAGAGAAGACTTTATCGAACCCATCAGGGCGAAAACATGCAGAAATAGGCAATCCTGGTAAATAATCGGCTTCTAGATCATCTGTTATAACGCCCCTGCATCTTCCTTCAAAAGTCCTCACAGATTCACCATCCGCAAGTGCAATTACAGAAACAAATTCTGCATATTTATTTTCTTCATGTCTCATTCGATCCAAAAAATATGAAATCCATTCTTCGTCTGAAGCTTTCTCCCCTGCTCCCCATCTACGAGTATGAATCCCAAGCTCTCCGCTTAATATATCTATATGTATTCCAGAGTCATCTGCTATAGAAACCATCTTGGTTTGATCAAAATAGTACTTAGCTTTATCTACTGCATTCTCCTCAAATGTTTCTCCAATTTCATCGGGCTGCACAGGAGGATCGGACAAATCGAACAAGCTAATCAGAGAAATATCCAAATCCTGCAACACTTCACCAATTTCTATGGCTTTTCCCTTATTTGTTGTAGCAAGTAGTACGTCAATATTATTCATACAAATTATTAATGTTTTAAATGAAATCTAGAATAAATAATCTATTAGTCTTTATCATTAACTTTTTCTGCTGTTTTTTCTTCAAACTTTCTTTCTTTCCAGAAACCAAGTATCCAAAAAACTACAGCAGAAGCCAAAACTATTCCAAAAACATTTAATAAAAATATAGTCAGAGAGTCTCTGACTAAAACATCATTTTTTAGCACTGCACCTATTCCAATAGAGCAAAGTGGAGGCATAAGCGAAGCGCTTACTGCTACTCCAGATATAGAAGAGGAAAGATGAGATTTTACAAAAGCAAATGCTCCGGCAATACCAGCAGAGAATGCGATCAATATATAAAGGCCTGGACTTACTAGTGCTTGTGAATATTCAAACACAGCAGCTTCTGGCTCTATAAACATAACTGTAAACGTCATAGCAGAAGACAAAACAAAAGCTATAACAACAGATATAAGAACTATGGTTAATGCATGAACAAAACCTTTAAATTCAAGTAAAAACACTGCAAGCCCACAAGCAAGCATTGGAGTAAGAATAGGAGCAATAATCATTCCTCCAATAATCACAGGAGCTGACTTAACCATAAGTCCTGCAGTAGTAATTATTACAGACAAAACAAGAAATAGGTAATACCCGTAATCATTTGTACTTAGCGTGAATAATCTTTTTATAGCATCTTTTATTTCTCCTTTGTTTGCTTCTGAGAGTGATTGTTCGTTTCTGAAAATGTTTATCATGCTCATATTATACTAGAGATTGCTGATCTAAATTTTATCTTTTAATAATCTCTCTAATGCATCGTCAAACGACGACTCACTGTCGTCTTCGCTGCCTCCTCTTTTTTTAAGCCAAGCATTCTCCATGCTCTTATGAGTTCCCCATGGGAAAAATTTTCTCCATGGAGCTCTTCCTTCCTCTTTACTTGGATATGGAAGCTTTTTCGGTTTTCCATTCGCATCGAACTCCACTTTTCCTAGTATTTCTTTTTTATCTGGATCAACGTAAACCAGATCATCATCCGAATATTGTGAAGCAGAAGCCATCAGAGCAATAGTACAATTGAGCCACTAATCTAACAACCTAAAAGAGCTTTGGTTCTTCTGGTTTTGCAGGAGGTGGAGGTGGAGGTGGAGGCGGTATATCTTCACCTACATCATCATTTTTCGATTCTTCCCCTCTTATTGGCTGAATATCAGCATCTCCATCTTCTGGATGATGGAAAAATTCTTGTACATTGCGCTTCTTTTCTTGCTGAAGCTTCAGAAAGGCATATAGAGAAACGATAATACTTCCAACAAGCGACAAATATAATCCAAATCTAATTTCCATTTGAGCACGATCAAATGCAATGTTTGTAAGAACAGACCAAACAACTATTACAAGCAAAATACATTCGAGTCCAACTATCATCCTTATCGTATCTCTGAAAGACGTTTTAATTACTTGATAACCAAGAAGGGGCAAAACTGTAAGAGCTAGAACAAAAGTATGTGACAAAAATATTAGAAGTCCTGCAAAAGAAGTATAAAAGCCAAACCCCGACCAAGTAGTAACCTCGCCAAACCACTCTCCACCAAACCAAGGCATAAATACTCCAATTAGAGCAAAGGTTGAACCAATATTTAATATTTTTTCTTCAATTTCTAGCCTCTTAAGGGAACGTATAAAGTTGGACATCGTGTAGAATGATAGCATGCATATTATGGTGGATGCACGGGAAGCTGAGAAGTTAAATCCTACTGGGAAGGGAGTGTGGGCCAAAAATGTTATCTATGAGCTAGAAAAGAGAAATGTAGAATTATCCAGAATAGGAAACCCATCTTCAATTTGGCATCTGAAAACTGCAAAATTTCTGAAAAATAATGTGCCAGATATATATCTGAGTACTACTAGTTTTATAGTCCCCTATCTTCTTGGGAAAAAAGTTCCTTATGCAATAGTAGTGCATGACTTAATTGCGTTTGAAAAAGACAGGCACGATAAAAAAGCAAAATTAATAGAAAGATTTACACTTAAACGCGCAGCAAGAAACGCAAAAATTATATTTACAGTGAGTGACTCAACGCGCTTAGAATTTCTAAAAAGATTTCCAGATATAGATCCAAACAAAGTTGTTACAGTTTATGCTGGACCTACTATCACAGACCTAGAACAAGCAGAAAGATCTGAAGGAAATTATATTCTTTCTATAGGAACACTATGTCCTCGTAAAAATCAGCTTAAACTCATAGAAGCATGGAATCTACTTCCCACAGATATTAAAACTAATTACAAACTAATACTTGCAGGTGGTAGAGGCTGGGACGACGATGAAATAGTTGAATTGGCAGAAAAATCTGATGGAGTTGAATGGAAAGGATTTGTAGAGTCAAAGGAAATGATCAAGCTACTATCAGATGCAACTGCATTTGCATATCCATCTTTACTGGAAGGCTTTGGGATACCAATTCTTGATGCAATGAAATTAGCAATACCTGTCATCACCTCAAATAGAAGTAGCCTAAGAGAAATATCGGGCAACGCTAATTTACTGATAGATCCAGAAGATACGAGAAATATTACTGAAGCACTAGAAAAAGTGCTCACAGACCCTGTGCTTAGGAAAGACCTTTCAGAAAAAGGAATAGAAAGATCTAAGTGTTTTAGCTGGGAAAAAACCGCAGATCTGATTGTGGAAAACCTTAAAATGTCTGATTATTAGATCCTTACTCATGTCAAAATTCAAAAACATAGGCATTACATCCAGAATGGATATGGAAAACAAAGAGGAAATTATCTCGAATGTAATAGATGCAATCAAAAAAACAGGATCGAATGTCCTACTCGATCCTGAAAGATGCAATATTCCTTCGCTATCTGATCACAAACAATTTCAATCACTAGACGAAGCAGATTTAATAATAGTATTAGGAGGAGATGGATCAATACTCAGAACTGTTCAGGAAATGAATAACTTCAATACTCCACTACTTACTATAAATCGTGGAACTGTTGGATTTCTTGCTGAATACGATATAGATGAAATATTTGAAGTGATTCCAGATCTGATATCTGGATCAGGAGTACTAGAAGAAAGAGATATGCTCTCTTGTAAAGTTATAAGAGATGGAAAAGAAATAATAAACGGACATGTTTTGAATGAGGTTGTAATAAGCCAAGGAGCAATAGCAAGGCTCATAGAACTTAGAACTTGCATAAACTCAAAGCCACTTACAACATTTCGTGCAGATGGACTGATAATTGCAACTCCTACAGGATCTACAGCATATAATTTAGCTGCAGGCGGACCAATAGTTCATCCTGGTGTTCTAGAAACTATATTAACTCCTATAAACGCACACGCATTCTCACAAAAGCCTCTTGCAATCCCATCGAACGAAACTATAGACATAGAAATACTTCCTAGAGAAACTAAATTCGATCACATAGAAGTTAGCCTCACATTTGATGGGCAAGTTCACAACTCACTCCTCAGAGGAGACAAGGTTCATATAGAAACATATCCAGAAAAAGTTAAATTCCTCCGTAAAGATAAAGATTCATTTTATGGAACACTTAGGGAGAAACTTGGTTGGGGGGAATAGCAATCTATCCACTAATCCACTTAATCCTGTCATCATTACGCCACCAAGTCATTTGTCTCTTAGCATATTGCCTAGTTTTAGTAATTATTGCTTTCTTTAGAGTTTCCATAGCAAATTCAGGATCTGCATCTGCATCTATTTCGCGAATATACTGAATAATTTCTCTATATCCACAGCTTTTCATTCCAGGATCAGATTCGCTGTAACCAAGCCTAAGAAGCTCTCGAACCTCTTCTATCCATCCATTTTCAAGCATCAGTTCAGTACGTTCTTCTATACGCTTAAGGAGAATATCTCTGGAAACATCTATTCCAATCATCAAAAGCTCATATTCACATCCTTTTTTTCTAACCACCTCTTTCTTCGGAGCATTATGCATTTCATATATCTCCATAGCACGAATTACGTATGGCTTATTATTCTTATGAATATTAGCCGCTGTATCTGGATCTACTTTTTGTAGTTTTTTATAAAGCAACTCTCCATCATTCTCATCATATTCATCTTCTAATCTTCTATGCATTTCTAGATCTGGAGATTCTGCCAAAGTAAGGCCATCGACAATCGAGCTTATATAAAGCATCGATCCTCCAGTGAGAACCGGAACACTTCCCTTCTTGTGAATCTCATCAATAATTTGAGTTGTTTCTTTTTGGTACCAACCAACTGTTACTTCTTCGCCTGGATCTTTTACATCTATCAAATGATGTTTTACTCCTTCCATTTCTTCTTCGGAAATCTTTGCAGTACCAATGTCAAGCAGTCTATACAATTGTCTCGAGTCAGAGTTTACTATCTCTCCGCGTAAAGCTCCTGTGTCGCCACGCGGCACAGCCCCAACATAATTTGCAATTTTGATTGAAAGTGATGTTTTACCACTCGCAGTCGGGCCAAGTACTACCACAAGCGGTTTTTTTGCACCCCCTAGGAATACATCAAGCGTTCTAAGTAGATCGGAATCCTTCATAATGATATAATAAGCATATGATCAAAAATTTCGTTATACCAACTGTAATAGAAAAAACACAATTTGGAGAGCGGGCATACGACATTTATTCGAGATTACTAGAAGAAAGAATTATTTTTCTAGGAACAGGAATAAATGATGATGTTGCTAATTCCATAATTGCACAATTACTCTTTCTAGAGAAACAAGATCCAGAGAAAGATATTATTATGTATGTCAATTCTCCAGGAGGACAAGTAACTTCAACTCTTGCGATGTATGACACTATGACGCATGTATCGCCTGATGTTTCTACTGTATGTCTTGGAATGGCTGCAAGTGGAGGTGCAATGATTTTACTAGGAGGTACAAAAGGAAAGCGTTTTGCTCTCCCTCACTCTGAAATAATGATCCATCAACCTCTTGGTGGAGCAGAAGGACAAGCAACTGATATTGCAATTCATGCAAAACATATTTTGGCTACCAAAGACACTCTAAATAGCCTGATTGCAAAACATTCTGGACAACCACTAGAAAAAGTAAAAGAAGATACCGAAAGAGACAAGTTCATGACAGCAAAAGAAGCTCTCAAGTATGGACTTATAGATAAAATAATCGATTAATTCACCTTCAAAAAAGCAGGAATGAAATCATTCCTGCTTTTTTTGTACCTAACTATTTGCAACGCTCACTTTTTGCTACAAATGCATACATAAGCAACCATATAAATATAGCTTGAACATGTGGAGCGGCATCTTTTAGTTCCATTGTTCCAATTATTGCCTTAGAAGTCATTCCGATAGCAATAGAAGCTAGCGCAACTCCAGAAACCCATAAGGCAATGTCATAACGATATCCAACCGCAATAAGCACACCTCCTACGATCATTAGAAATGGAAGTATGTATGCCCAAAGCCCTGCAAGAGAGGCCATAACTCCACCCTCTACAAATCCAAACATTGTCATTTGCTTAAACATTTCTATGTCCATGTAATGAGCAAATCCGAACATCGCAAGAATAACTCCAAAAGTTACACTTACAACCATTTCTGCATTTAATTCTGCTGGTCTCGATTTCATAAAAAATTTGGGAAAGAAACAATCTTTTACCTAATTATACTGTCCTGAACAAAATAAAAAATGTGTTGCAGATGACTAATGCCAACTAGTAAAGGGAAAAGTAGCAATATGCCATAAAATCAACAAACTATTTCCTTGATTTATATACTCTAATAAATGATACAATGGTACTACAGGTCGGGCGCATAGCTCAGTTGGTTTAGAGCGTCTGGTTTACACCCAGAAGGTCGGGGGTTCGACTCCCTCTGCGCCCACCAT